>JBBACV010000001.1:0-48484 GCA_041656835.1 Acholeplasmataceae bacterium
ACCTTTTAAGACATTAGGGGCTTCACCGATAATAATACCAGGAGCAGCTTCATAAACATCAACTCTATCATCAGCAATTAAAATATGACCTCTTTTAACTAATTCTAAAGCTGTTTCTGATTTACCAATTCCGCTTTTACCAATAATTAAGGTTCCCATCCCATGAATATCAAGAAGAGTACCATGTAAAGTTTTTCTTGGTGCCAAAGCACTTCTTAAATAAGCATATAATTTAGAGTTAATTGGGGTAGTTCTTTCGCTTGATTTTAAAATAGGAATATTATATTTATTACCTAATGTAATAAAATAATCAGGAATATCTACATTAATACTAAAAACAACCGCAGGCGGAAGGTTTTTTAAAACATTCTCAACTCTTTTAGTCCGCAAATCTTTTTCTAAAGTTCCTAAAAATTTATATTCTTTACTACCAATCAATAAGATTCGATCCTTATCATAAAAGTCAAGAAACCCCGCAAACTCAACTCCTGGTCTTGATAACATTTCAACTGTAACTAAGTTGTTAATTCCTTTTTCCCCAGCTAAAAGTTTTAAGTTTAAATCCTTAGCTATTTTTTTTATTTTAACACTTCTTATCTCGCTCATTTTTTATTCCCTCCCAATGGGATATTAATTCTTTTTATTACCGTTGTTAATAACATTCTAAAAACCATAAATATAATCGTAAAAATAAAGATATTTGATAAATTATTATAAAAACTAAAGTTATCAACTAATAATGAAGTAATATAGAAAAATACAATATTTACAACAAAGAAAATTAAACCTAGGCTTTGAAGAATTATCTTCCATATAAATCTTATTAATAATGTTTTAATTGAAATTTCTAATAAAGAATAAAATAAAAACGCTAAGAAAAAAGCGATATATGAATTAACTTCAACTATTTTATAAGTTACACTAGATAAGCCAATAATAACTCCACCGCTAATAAGGTTTATAATAATGGTTAATAAAATATGAATACTAAAGTTTTCATGTAAATAAAACCCTAATAATAAACCGATTTTTTTATCATCATCGTTTTTTAAAGCTTTTTTTAATTCTTCTAAATCTTTTTCTTCTTTATTATCTTTATTATTCATAAACACCTTCTTTTAATATTTCTTTTAAATATGAACCGGTATAACTTTTTTCATTTAAAGATAATTCTTCTGGTGTTCCAGTTCCAACTACATATCCACCTTTATTACCACCCTCTGGACCTAAATCAATAATATAGTCAGCATTTTTAATAACATCTAAGTTATGTTCAATAACTATCATTGTTGCTCCTTCATCAACGATTCGGTGGAGAACTTTAATTAATCTTTTAACATCATCGGTATGAAGCCCTGTTGTCGGTTCATCAAGGATATATAAAGTTTTATTAGTGATTCTTTTATGTAGTTCTGAAGCTAATTTCACTCTTTGAGCTTCACCACCTGATAAGGTGGTGGCATTTTGACCTAATTTTATATAACCTAGGCCAACATCTTTAATTGTTTCTAGTCTTCTTAATATTTTAGGATGATGTTTAAAAAATTGAACGGCTTCATCGATTGTCATTGCTAGGATATCGGCAATATTTTTACCACGGTATTTTATTTGTAGTGTCTCTTTATTATACCTTGTTCCACCACAAGCTTCACAAGGAACATAAACATCCGGTAAAAAATGCATTGAAATTCTTTTAACACCATCACCCCGGCAAACTTCACATCTTCCCCCTCTTACGTTAAATGAAAATCTTCCCTTTTTATACCCACGCATCTTAGCTTCATTTGTTAGAGCATAAACATCTCTAATATCATCAAAAACTCCGGTATAAGTTGCTGGGTTACTTCTTGGATTATATCCAATTGGTGATTGAGAGATTTCAACAATTTTATCGATTAAACTATAGTCCTGAATCATATCATGAAGTCCTGCTAAATCTTTTGATTTATATATTTTTTGACGAAGTCCTTTTAAAAGGATTTCGTTAACTAAGGTTGATTTTCCAGAACCGGAAACACCGGTTACTAATGTTAGTTTTGAAATGGGAAATTTAACAGTTATATTTTTTAAGTTATGTTCTTTAGCGCCTATTACTGCGATATCTAAATTATTACCACTTCGTCGTCTTTTGGGAATAGTTATATATTTCTTACCGGAAATATAATCTCCGGTTATACTATTTTTAGCTTTCTTTAATTCATCTGGTGTTCCTTCAAAGACTAAGTATCCACCATCAATTCCTGCTCCAGGACCAATATCAACAATATAATCGGCACTCTTTATTGTATCATGGTCATGTTCAACTACGATTAACGTATTTCCTAAGTCGCGCATTTTTTTAAGTGAATTTATTAGTTTTTCATTATCTTTTTGATGGAGTCCGATGGATGGTTCATCTAAGACATATAATACTCCTGATAATTTTGAACCTATTTGGGTCGCTAGTCTAATTCTTTGGGCTTCACCACCCGATAAGGTTGAAGCACTTCTTGCAAGATTTAAATAATTTAGACCAACATCATTTAAAAAGCTTAATCGGTGATTTAATTCTAAAAGAATTAATCTAGCAATCTGAGCTTCTTCTTTATTTAATTTAAAGTTATTAATTATTTTAATTAAGTCCTCAATTGAATGAGTCATCATTTCACTAATATTTTGATTATCAACTCTGACTGATAAAGCTGCTTCATTTAAGCGGTATCCTTTACAGACTGGACAAGTTGTTTCAATCATAAATGATTCTATCCAACTTCTAATCCATTCTGAAGAAGTTTCTAAATATCTTCGATTAAGTTGAGGAATGATTCCTTCGTAAAACTCATGTTTTACGTGGGCTCTTCCACTATTTGATAAAAGATTGAATTTAATTTTATCTTTTGAACCATAAAGAATCATATCAATTTCTTCGGTTTTTAATTCTCTAATTGGTATATATGGATCTATTTTATAATATTTGCAAACTGTTTCAATTTCTTGAAGATTTAAATTTCCTTCATCGGCATATCTAAAAGGAATAATTCCCCCATCTAAAATACCTTTTTCTGGGTTTATTACTAATTGTTTGGCAACTTCTAATTTTAAGCCTAAGCCATTACAATAAGGACAAGCTCCAATTGGTGTGTTAAATGAAAATAATCTTGGTTCTAATTCAGGAATTGTAAAATCAGTTCCTTCACAATAATAATTTTGTGAAAAATTTAAGGTTTCTTTATCATCAACAATAACTTTAGTTTTTCCATTAGCATACATTGCTGCTAATTCTAAAGCATCATAAACTCTTGATCTAATATCGTCTTTAACAACAATTCGATCAATTACTAAATCAATATCATGAAATTTATTTTTATCTAATGATTCTAATTCTTCAATTAAATGGGTTTCTTCATTGACAATTACTCTAGTAAAACCATTTTTTAACCAATCTTTTAATTTTTCTTTGTGGGTTCCTTTTTGTCTTTTAACGACCGGTGCTGTAATAATGACTCTTCTGCCTTCCTTTAATTCTAAAACTCGGTTAGTCATTTCATCGATTGTTTGTTTGGTCACCGGTGTATCTGAACCGGGACAATAAGGAATTCCAATTCTTGCATATAAAAGTCTAAAATAATCATAAATCTCAGTCACTGTTCCAACGGTTGATCTAGGGTTATTTGAAGTTGTTTTTTGATCAATAGAAATTGAAGGAGACAATCCTTCAATTGAATCAACATCAGGTTTTTCATAATTGCCTAGAAATTGTCTTGCATAAGAAGAAAGAGATTCCATATATCTTCTTTGACCTTCTTGATAAATTGTATCAAATGCTAAACTTGATTTTCCTGAACCTGAGACACCGGTCATGACGATTAATTTGTTTTTAGGGATATCTAAACTTATATCTTTTAAGTTGTTTTCACGAGCCCCTATAATTTTTATGTTATCTATACTCACTTTATAAGCCTTTCAAATTCTTCTTCATTAATAATTTTAATATTTAGTTCTAATGCTTTTTTTAATTTAGAACCAGATGCCTCACCCGATAGAAGATAATCGGTATTACTTGAAACACTTGATGAAACTTTTCCACCAAGTTTTTCAATAATTAAACTCGCTTCTTTTCTTGTATAATTATTTAAACTTCCGGTTAAAACAAATGTTTTATTGTTGAACAAATGTTCTTTAATTTCTACTTTTTCACTTTCTAAATTAAGATTAAAACTTTTTAATTCTTCTAACATTTTTAAATTTGCATCATTTTCAAAGTAATTTATGACTGAATTAGCTATTTCAGGGCCAATATCATCTAAATTAATTAAATCATCGTAGTTTGCATCTATCAAACTATCAATGGTGTTAAATTTATTTGTTAGTATTTTACTAACTCTTTCACCTACATGTTTTATTCCTAATCCAAAGATAAAACGGTCAAAACTAATTTTTTTAGATTCTTCAATCGCATTTAACAATTTATCAACTTTTTTAATACCAAAGCCTTTTAATAAAATAAGTTCATTACGATGATCTTTTAATTTATAAATATCAGGAATATTTTTAATATAAGTTAAGTCATGAAGAGTTTCCATAACTTTTTCTCCTAACCCATCAATATCCATCGCTCCTTTATGGGCAAAATGAATTAAAGAATAGATGTTTTTTCCGGGGCAGTCTGGATTATTACAATAATAATCTGCTTCACCTTCTTTTCTTTCTAAAGGAAAGTTACAAATGGGACAGTTTTTTATCATTTCAAATGGTTTATTATTTTTTCTTTTTTCTAAAATAACACTAATTACTTCGGGAATAATTTCACCAGCTTTATGAACTAATACATAATCATTTATTCTAATATCTTTACTTTTAATATAATCTTCGTTATGAAGGGTTGCTCTTGAGATTAAACTACCTGATACAAAGACAGGTTCTAATTCAGCAACTGGAGTAATAACTCCAGTTCTTCCAACTTGAAAAGTTATATCATTTATTTTAGTCATTGCTCTTTCAGTTTGATATTTATATGCAGTTGCGTATTTAGGAGCTTTAGCAGTATAACCTATTTCTTCATAGTATTTAAAATCATTTACTTTAATAACGACTCCGTCGGTATCATAGGGTAAGGTTTTTCTAATTTCATCATATTCATTTATATGAAGTTTTAATTCCTCTAAATTATTAGCCAATTTAAAATAAGGATTTACACTAAATCCTAGTTCTTTTAAATAATTTAATATTTCATATTGAGTGTTTTTATATTGATTTGGATTAACAACATTATAAACAAATAATGATAAGTTTCTTTTCGCAACAACACTACTATCTAGCTGTCTAATTGTTCCAGCTGCAGCATTTCTTGGATTAGCAAATATTTCTAAGTTTTCATTAATTCTTGAATCATTTATCTTCATAAATTCATGATGTGATAAATAAATTTCACCTCTAATAATAATATCTATTTCTTCATTTAATAAAAGTGGTAATGATTTAATCGTTTTAACATTATTGGTAACATCTTCACCAACACTTCCATCTCCTCTTGTTGCAGCAGCAACAAATTTACCACTCTTATAAATTAAACTAACGGCTAAGCCGTCAATTTTTAATTCGGTAGTAAATTCATTTGTTAATGGGCTAATCCTATTATAAAATGTTTCTAATTCTTCAAAATTAAAAACATTGCTTAATGACATCATTCTTGATTCATGTTGATATTTTTTAAATCCATCTAAAATCGTACCACCGATTTTTTTAGATGGCGAAGTATCACTATCATATTCTGGGTGTTTTTCTTCTAAATCAATTAATTCTTTTAAGAGTTTATCATACTCTAAATCAGAGATTAATGGCTTATCTTTAGTATGATACATATAGTTAGCATGGTTAATTTCTTTTCTTAATTCTAAGATACGTTCATATACTTTATTCATAATACCTACCTTCTAATAATTATACCACGCCCCCTGGGGTTTCATCAATTTAAGTTTTATATTTTGATATCTTTTTGAGAATAAGTCTTTTTTAGATTTAACACAATAACATATCAAAATAATCATATCTAAACTATAAACTTTAATTATTCTTTTAATTTTTATATTTCCTTCTAATTGAACTACCGAGGATTTCTCGGTAGTTCCCTTTTTTCCAACTCATGTTCTTTGAAAATGTTTTTGATACGTAAGTTAATATCGTATGTGAAACATTAAATAATTCAACCTTTTACCTTTGTTAGAATCAAATAGTTTATCATTCCATACTTAATTTAACTCCTAGTTCTAAGGCATTTTCATTCCGCCTTTATTCTACATTTTAACATCGCTATTTACATTCAAATAAAAAAACAAGGCCTCATTAGAAATCTAGTTATAGTTAACTTTTATGGAGCCAAAGAGAAACTGCATATATATCTAACTTTGACATATATAATGTTAATCATTATTTAAGTATTTGCCATCTTCCATAACGATTCGAACCGACTCTTTTTATATAGCCTTTTTCTTTTAGTTTATTAAGGTTGTTTGTTACAGTTTGTGGTGTTTTGAATATCCTTTTAGCAAGTTCTATAGTTGTAATTTTATTGTCACTTTTTATAAGAGAATAAATTGAAGTTTCCGTTTCACTTAATTCTACACCCAAATCTACACCCAAATCTACACCCAAATTATTCCGATGAAATATAAAATTATACCCGAATTTTTCGTTTTCAAAAGAAACTTTAACATTGCTTTTGTTACACAAATCATATACTCTTTTAATTCCTGTTCCCCAAGATTCAATATTTTTGGAAAGATAAAGTGTATTGGCTATTAATGGGTTTATGATTACAGATCTTAAATTTCGATAAACATAATCTTCTGGTGTTGCACCATATGGAAAATTGCCGGGATTGTATACCGAAACCTTTTTTGGAGTTATTGCTATTTCATGAGTTGTGTTTGTATTATATTTTGCATGGCACAAACTATTAACAACAATTTCTTTAATAGCTTCACGTGGGATTTCAGGAATTTCTTTACGAGGTCCAACTGAAATTATTGATTCCCAGTTTATATGGTTTTCAATATATTGTTGCATAATTTTAATTAATTGATAAACGTTACCACTTACTAGATTTTGATCGATAAAAGTGATTTGTGTATCAGTCGCAAAAACTGCAAGTTTAACCTTTATTGGTTTATTCTTTGAAAACAAGTACTTACCAGCATTATTTAAGAATCCATTCTTAGCTAAACCAAGCTTTTCAATAATATCTTCTTGTTTAATGTCATAGCTATTAACACGTCCAGATGCTAAGGCATCTTGATTAAATTGATTAATTGAATCGACATCTAAATCCTCTAATGTCTCTGATGTTAAAGTGTTTTCCCAAATCGAATTATCTTTATTGTAAAAATCAAAAAAATCTTTAAGTTTTTCTATACTTATTTTTCGATCCTCATCAGCAACTCTAATAAAAAATATTTCGTTTGCAGAATATGGGGTTTCTATTCCAGAGAAGGAAACTTTTATATATTCCTTACCTTCTGTGCTTAATATTTCAATGTTTGGATAAACCGCAGGTTTAATTTTTTCATAAAAATAACGTGAAATATCCCTAGTTGTCGAATCAGATATTTGTTGCCCAACAACATCGCCATTGTTCTTTACCCCAAAATATATAGTTCCATAACCATTTTTATTAAGCATAGCTGATACTGTCTTAAGTGCGTTATTTAGATCTCCTGTTGTTTGTTTAAACTCAACAGTTTCTGTCTCTCTACCTAAGTTCATTTCAAAAACTCCCTTCTTCACCATTCTATACCAAAGTATTTATGTTTTTGTTTTAGTGTAAACATCAAAAAAATTATTTATATTTTAAGGTGTTTTTTATTATTTACAATATCTACGCATTTTAGTTTTTAAAGTGTTTTTCTTCGTATTTTTATTTTAGTTTCTTTAATAAATGGAGTTAATTTAGAAGTGAAAATATAAAGATTATTAATTGCTCTTGTAATACCAACAAACAGTAATCGTCTTTCTTCTTCTTTATTTGAAAAGATATTATCTTTATCAAAGGGAAGTATTTCTGGTTTATAAATTATACAATCATTAAACTCTAATCCCTTTGCCTCATGAAATGTCATTAGTTTAACAAAGAATAAGTAGTTTCTTTTTAAATATTGTTTTAATTTGATTACTTGGTAATCATTGCGGTATAAAATTACCGCATTGATTAATCTTTTTTTCCTAATAAAATTAACTAATTTTAAATCGATTATATCTTCATCAAATAAATATATATAAGGAATATTTATTATATCTTTATTAGTAATAAGATTTTTCTTGTAGCGATTAAGATTATTTTTAATTAAATTATTCGCCGCTTTTAAAATTAATGGGTTAGAACGGTAATTTATTTCTAGTTTATATGTTTTAGCTTTAAAATCTTTAACAAATTTTTCAATTAAAGAAACCTTGGCTCCTCTAAATGAATATATCGCTTGATCAGGATCTCCTACCGCAACAATATTTATATCTTTTAAAGCTAACTTTTTAATTATTTCGTATTGTAAGTAATTAGTATCTTGGAATTCATCAATAAATATATATTTATAATTGTGATTTTTTATTAAAGGAAGTGCTTGATCAATTAAATCATCATAATCTAATAAATCTCTTTCTTTTAAATACTTTTGATATCTTTCATATATTGATGGTTTTTTTATTTGTTTTAAACTATTTTTATAATTAGTTATTTGAAGTATTTCATTTTCAGTAAACTCATTGTTAAATTCAAAGATTTTAAATTCTTTAATTTCTTTTAAAATTGAATAACAGTAACTATGAAAAGTAAAAACACTAACCTCTTGGTTAGATATTCTCTTTTTCATTTCTTTACTTGATTTATTAGTAAAAGTAATACATAATATCGAAGCTGGTTTGATATTATGATTAATTAAATATTTAATTCTTTCAACAATTACTCTAGTTTTACCACTACCAGCACCAGCTAATAAAAAAATATTTTTATCAGGACTTTTTACAATTTTTTGTTGATCTTTATTTAAATTTATTTTCATCGTCACTTTATATTAGAGAAGATATGAGAAAATGACTTTAAAAAAGACCACTTTTTAAAAGTAGTCTTGATTTTAATCTATTTTTGTTAAACTTGGATGAGATTCCATAATTTTCTTGATGCCATATTCATCACTAAAAGCAATCGTTGCGACTCCATCTTTAATTGAGATAACCATACCATCACCAAAAGCTTTATGATTAACTTTATCACCCATCTTTAAATATGATAACCCACTTAAAGTTTCTTTATTTAATGGTTTAGTTTTGGTTTTTGTTTCAATCATTTCATTTAAAAATCTTGATGGTTCGGGATAAATGAAGTTTCCATATAGCATTCTTTGACTAGCATAACTTAAATATAGTTTTTCTTTTGCTCTTGTAACCCCAACATAGGCGATTCTTCTTTCTTCTTCTAATTCTTTCACGTCAAATAATGAAAGATTAGATGGGAAGATTCCATCTTCCATAACGACCATAAATACCGCTTTAAATTCTAATCCTTTTACTTGGTGGAAGGTTGATAAAACAACCGAGTTTTCTCTAGATGGATTATCAAGATTTGAATATAAGGCTATTTGATCAAGAATTTCTTTTAGTTTATCTTTAGAGCTTCCTTCATAAAATTTTTCACCTTGAACAAATACGGAGGTTAATTCATTTAAATTATCCAAGCGGTCTCTTGAAATATCATCGTTATCTTTTACTAGCATCTCTTTATAGCCTGATTCATTCATCACGAAATTAACTAATGGTTTTAAGGTTTCCATTTCATCGATAAAAGTTTTTATTTTATTAATAATATTATAAAACTCATCTAAATTAAATTTTGTTTGTCCACCAATGTCTAAATCTTTAATCGCGTGAAATAGCGATTTATGATTTAATGATGCGACATCTTCTAATTTTGAAATTGTTGCTGGACCAATTTTTCTTCTGGGCTCATTAATTATTCTTCTTAAATAATAATCTAAACTACTATCTAAAGCTAGTTTAATATAAGCGATAATATCTTTTATTTCTTTTCTTTGATAAAAGGAAATCCCTCCATAAATATTATAAGGAATATTATTTCTAATAAATGAATCTTCAAAGTTTCTAGATAAAGCATTATTACGGTATAGTATCGCGATATCATCATAATTATATCCTTCGCTAATAACTAATCTTTTAATTTCATTAATAACGGTAGTTGCCTCATAAAAATCACTATCAGATCTAATAATAATTGGTGATTTCCCATCACCTAATTCTGACTTTAAATCTTTAGCGACGGGACGATTATAGTTATGTTTAATTAATTTATTAGCATAATTTAGTATTTGATTAGTCGACCGGTAATTAATATCTAATACTTGATAATTACCAAAATCTTTTAAGAAATATTTAGCATTATTATAATCGGCTCCTCTAAATGAATAAATTGATTGATCAGGGTCTCCTACAACAAAGATATTTTTATGTTTTAAAGCTAATAATTTAATTATTTTATATTGAATATGATCGGTATCTTGAAATTCATCAACTAAAATATATGAAAATTTATCTCGGTAGTAATTTAAAACATTTTGATGTTCTTCAAATAGTTTTAATAATAATATTTGTAAATCATCAAAATCAAGTAAATTATTATCAAGTAAATCTTTTTTATAAAGCTCATAAACTCGTTCTTCAATATTATCTTCAAAAAGTGATTCTTTAAATACTTTATAATGAGATATTTTATTTCTTAAAGAATTAACTTTATATCTTTTATTATCAATGTTTAGTTTTTTAATAATGTTTCTAATTATTCCTTTTGAGTCATCATCATCTAAAACGTTAAAATTGACTTTATAGCCTAAATTTAGATGTTCAATTTCACTTTTTAAAATTCGGTATCCTAAAGAGTGAAATGTTGATATCCAAACACTTGATGCATAAGGACCTGACATTAAAATAATTCTATCCATCATCTCTTTAGCAGCTTTATTAGTAAATGTGACTGCTAAAATACTATTAGGAGCTATTCCTGCTTCATTAATTAAATAAGCTACTCTGGTAGTTAAGGTTCTTGTTTTTCCGGTTCCCGCACCGGCAACAAGAAAAAGCGGTCCTTCAATATGAGTTACCGCTTTTAATTGTTGTTCATTTAGTAATTTTAACCAATTTTCCATTTATAATCCTTATTTATAACTACGTTTTAATGCGACTATTTCATTAAAGTTATATCTATTTTTATCATCTTTGGTGTAGTAACAATTAAAGAATCCATGTCTAACAAATTGAAACTTTTCTTCAAAGATAACATCTTTTAATGAACTTTCAATATAACCTTTTAATGTTTTTAAAGAATCTTTATTAAATCTTTTTATTAAATCTTCATCTTCATGATCATTTAATAATGGCCCATAAAGATTAAAGGTTGCAGGGATTGCATCTTTTTGGTCAACAAAATGAATTGTCCCATCAGGCTTTCTTTCATTAAAGCCACTACCTGATAAAGTTTTTTCATCATAAGTAGCAAGTATTTCAATAATCTCACCTTTTTTATTTTTAATTACTTCATTAGCTTTTATAAAGTATGCATGCATTAATCTAACTTCATTACCTAATGAAAGTCTTCTGTATTTATTATTAGGTTTAACTTCAACAAAATCATCTTTTTCAATATATATGTGTTTTGAAAAAGATATTTTTCTTTCACCTAATAAAATATTATTAGGATGATTTGGGATTTTAAAATGTTCTACTAAATCATCAGGATAGTTAGTTATTGTAACCTTTAAAGGATTTAAAACAGCAAACATTCTTTTTGACTTAACTTGTAGTTCATCTCTGACAAATGATTCTAACATTTCATAATCAACTTCATTATTAACTTTAGATAGTCCTGTTTCTTTAATAAAGTTTATGATTGCTTCTTTAGGATATCCTCTTCTTCTTAAACCTGAAAGCGTTGGAAGTCTTGGGTCATCCCAACCATCAACTAACTTTTGGTCAACTAAAATTTTTAAGTATCTTTTAGACATGATTGTGTTTGTAAGACCAAGTCTTCCAAACTCTATTTGTCTAGGAACATTAGGCATTTCTGTTTCACGAACAACCCAATCGTATAAGGGGCGATGATCTTCAAATTCTAATGAACATAATGAGTGGGTAATTCCTTCAATTGCATCTTCTAAAGGATGGGCATAATCATACATTGGATATATTTTCCATTTATCTTTAGTATTATGATGAGGTGTAAAGTTAATGCGGTAAATAACCGGGTCTCTTAAGTTCATGTTAGGAGATGCCATATCAATTTTAGCTCTTAAAACCATAGTTCCTTCTTGATGTTTTCCGTCTTTCATTTCTTCAAATAGTTTTAAGTTTTCTTCGACACTTCGGTTTCTAAAGGGTGAGTTTACTCCAGGGGTGATAATATCTCCTCTAGTTTTTTGAATTTCTTCAGCGGTTTGGCTATCAACATAGGCTAAACCTTTGTTTATTAAAAGAATGGCTCTTTCATACATTTCTTCAAAATAATCTGAAGCAAAATAGATTGCTTTTGGATTATATCCTAACCATTTAATATCTTCTTCAATTGCTTTAACATATTTTTCTTCTTCTTTTTCTGGATTTGTATCATCATATCTTAAATTAGTGTATCCATTAAAGATTTTGGCAAGTTCAAAATTAATAACAATCGCTCTAGCATGTCCGATATGTAAGTAACCATTTGGTTCTGGGGGAAATCTTGTAATAATTGTTGTATGTTTTTTATTTTTTAAATCTTCTTCCATAATTGTTTTAATAAAATTTGATTGTTCTTTCATTTTAACCTCGTTTATAATTCTTTCATTTGAAACATTGTTTTTTCAATTAATTCATCCATCGCTTCTTTACTTTCAATTGAAAGATCTGGATAAATAGGTTTTCCAACTTTTAGTGTGATTTTTTGACGATTCCATATTATAAATTTATATGTTTCAAAATTAATTTTAACTGGAATAATCGGGACACTTGATAAAACCGCTAATTTAAAAGCTCCTCTTTTAAATTCTCTTAGATGACTATCTTTTTTAATTAACTCACCTTCCGGATAAACATGAATAAATCTACCCGTTCTGGCATTATGACTTAATTTATTAAAAAATATTTGAGTTTCTAAAGGATTTCTTGGGGTTGGTCTTGCCCCGAGTAAACTTACAAAAAATCCAGCTATTTTTAAATCAAAGTTTTCGGGTTGAGCTGTCATAATTGGACGTTTAGGAAATGCAGCAATAGAATTAAGTGCTGAATCTAAAGTGTGAACATGATTAGAGACAACAACTGCTCCACCTTTAACCTTACGGAAATTCTTTAAGTCTTTATACTTTACATTCAAAAAGATTTTTGAATATAAAAATAATAGTGGTAATGCCAATAAATAGTAAGTCATTGCGGAAAATGTTTTTTTCAGTGGAGATGGTGTAAATGATTTCGCAAAAACTTTTCCTTTTAATGATCTAGTTAATTTATATTGTTTTTCTTCTTTAATTCCTTCTTTTAATAACTCTTCAAAAAGATTTAAAGTTTTATCTAATTGATATTTTTGACTAAGTTCTTGGTATTCTTCTTTTGATTTTTGTAAGACTTTAGGGTTATCAATTAAATAATCTAGTTTTTCTGCTAAATCTTTATAGTTATTTTCCTTAAATTTATTATAGCTATTTAAAGCTAAATTTTTAGTGGCTGCCATTTTAGCATTAGATACAATTGGAACTAATCCACCAGCGATAGCTTCTAAAGCAGCAATTCCTTCTGTTTCAATGCTTGAGGCATGAATGTAAATTGATGAATGATTGATTTCTTTAATCAGTTCGTTTTCTTTAAAGAATTTAAATTTAACATTTAAATTAAATCGATCGGCATATCTTTTTAATTTTTTATACCACGGTCCAAAACCTGCTAAAGTTAATTTAATATTATTCTTATGTTTTGATCTATTAATAGCTTTTAAGATAGTCAATTGATTTTTTTCTTTAGCATATCTTCCGATTGAAATAACTTTAAATTTATCTCGTTTAATATTATTGTTTATTTCATAAAACGGTTTATTAACCCCATTTGTAATTATTTTCATAGAGGTTTGATAACTGTATTTTCTTAAGTTATCAGCTACTAAAGAAGATGGAACGTGGGTGATGGGAATTTTATTGAAAAACCTTCTAAATTTACGGTATATTATCCAGTTTAAAAATCTAGCGTTTTTTAATCCCATCCCAAATGTAATACTTTCAGGGGGAATATGAAAAGATGCAGTCGTCGGGATATTTAATTTTTTTGCAATCTTTCTAACTACTCTTGATGTTTTCCAAGGAGTTACTAAATGAATAATATCAACGCCATTTATCGCTTCTTTAATTATTTTTTTATCAGGCTTTGAAAAAACAACATCTTGTTTTTTTGCTGCCCAAGAAACGATCGGAATAAATCTTTCTTTTAATTTATATAACCCTTCAATATTATTACCCGTTGATAAAATACGAACTTCATGTCCGTTATTTCTTAAACCTTCAACAAATCTTTTAGTTGTAATTGTTGTACCATTTGATTGTAAATAATAATTGTCTATAACAAATAATATTACCATTTTCATCTCTTTTCTTTTCACATTATTATATCATATCGTCTCTTTTTAAGATATTAATATATTTAAAAAAACATTATAAAAAGAGTGGGAAATGAAGTCCCACTCTATTTATAAAATATTAATTTTAATTTGAGTTTTACGGAATTAAATCACCAAGATCATCGATATCATCTAATCCATCTAAAATTGCGTTAAATAACTCTTCTTGTTTTTCTGGTGATAAATTATTAATTGCATCCATTATTTCATCAAGATTATCATCATTAGGATCTAGCAAGTAATTATTATATGCATCATCAACATCGGAATACTCTGGATCTGATAATACATCTTCAAGTGCATCACTGATAGCACCTTGTAGTTCCGCTAATAAATCCATATTATCAGGCTTTAAGTAAAATCTTAAATATTTACCCTTTACTTTGATATCTTCAACACTTACACCTGTACTCTTAAATTCAGTTAAAAAATCTTTAATAATAATTTTATCATCTTCAATAAAGTCATTATCACCAATTAAATTTAAGATAGCTTTTAGTTTATCATTTGATATCGTTAAATTATCACCTAATTCAATTTCTACAATGTTAAAGACTAAATCACTATCGTTTAAAACTCCCGGTGTTGTTACTAAAGTAAAGTGAGTTTTAAATAGATCGGTTTCTCCAACTTTATTTAAAGTCATAATAATTGTTAAATTTACTTTATCATCATCAAACTCACCAAATAGTGGTTTAGTTTTTAATTCATACTGTGCCCCAGCTATTTCAAAAGTTTCGGTAATGTCCATTTGATTACCAACATAGTATTCTAACATTTGATTAAATGATTGTTCGTGCATATTATATTTAATCGTTTCACTATTATCATCTAATGATGATAATAGTAGTGAAGTTAGTTGACCTTGAAACATTTGATTTAACTCTGATTCACTAGTAATATGATGGTTAAGTAGATACGGATCTTTTGTTGAACGAGCTTTTCCTAGTTTAAATTCAATGCCAGCTTTATTATCTTCCGTTTTAAATTCTAATAACTCTTCTTCATCAATAAACCCGAATAATGCTTCTAACATTGCCTTACTATCGCTATCACCTTCAATTAGGTTAAGTAAGTCATTGGTTGTTACCCAAACCGATTTAGTTTTTAAATCGTAATTTCCAAATCCTGAGACAATATCTTTAATCGTATTATCTAAACTATTACCTGCGATTAAACCAAATCCCCAATCAGTTAAATCATACATCCATAAGATTGGAAGGTTTCCTAGTTTTATATCTTTAATGGTTAATTTATATTGGGTTAAGTGTTCATCGTCAATAACAACCGGTAATGTTTCTAGTTTAAATTTAATTAAAACGGTTGTTTTATAATAAATATTACTAAAACCAGCTTCAATTCCGGCTTCAACTTGGATATAGTCTTCACTAAATTTAACCGTTACTCCTTTAAATCCACCGTTATCACCAAAACTTTGGGCATATAATCTTTCTTTTTTAGGAATAGATTCATCAGTCTTACCAAAGTTAGGATTATTACTAGCGTAAAAATCTTTTAATACTTTATTAGTTTCCCCGTCTTCTAAAGTGATCTCAAAACCCATTGCGGTATCATCCGCTAAAAACTCATCAATCTTATTTTCAAGGATTGAATTAAATGATAAAGTTTCATGAGTTTCAAAGTCATTAATTGGTGGTTTATAATCTTTATACATTATTACTAAAAAGATAATTGGTAATAAAGTTATTATAAGCATTAAAAGTCCAATTAATTTAAAAATAAGTTTAAATGGTCTGAACATGGTTTATCCCCCTTTTCTTTTTCATTATATCTTATTTTATTTTCAATTAAAATAATTTGCTTTTAGATTGTATTTATTTTAAGGCCTGGTTCGCCGTTTAAATTATAAAGATTTTTAGTGCCATATTTTAAATACTGATAGTAAGCAGCTATGCCAATCATTGCCGCTTGATCAGTACAATACTTTATTTTAGGTAATATGATTGGTAAATCTTTAATTTCTTTACTTAATTTAGTTCTTAATCCACTATTAGCGGCAACGCCACCGACAACGATTACTTGATTTACTTTTAATCTTTTAGCTAAATCTTTCGTCTTTTTAACTAAAACATCAGTAACTGCCTCTTGAAAAGAGCATGCGATATCTTCATTTTTATATTTAATGTTTTCTTTTTCCAAATCTTTTAATAAATATAGGACAGCACTTTTTAACCCTGAAAAAGAAAAGTTATCATCCTTTGAATGAAGCATTGGTCTTGGTAAATCATAGATAGGTTTTCCTAATTGGGCTAACTTATCAATAATTGGACCACCAGGATATGCTAATCCTAGGAGTCTTGCTACTTTATCATATGCTTCTCCAACTGCATCATCTAAAGTTGTCCCGATTAATTCAATTTCAAAATGGTCTTTTATTAATAAAGTTTCCGTATGGCCACCGCTTACTAATAAAACTAGGGCAGGAAAGATAAACTCATCATCAATTAATGCAGCATAAATATGACCGATTAAATGGTTAACACCAATAATAGGTAAGTTGTTGGCATAGGCAAATGTTGTTGCCGCATTAATTCCCACTAATAGTGATCCTATTAGCCCGGGACCTTTAGTAACGGCAACCAAATCTATGTCTTTTATTTTAATCTTAGCTTCTTTAATTGCTTGGTCAAAAATATGTAGCATATACTCAATATGGGCTCTTGAAGCAACTTCTGGGACTACACCACCAAATTTTTCATGGATATTAATTTGAGATAAAACTGCATTTGATAAAACCTCTTTACCATCTTTAGTAACAGCGACCGATGTTTCATCACATGATGTTTCAACAGATAAAATAATCATTTAATCATCCTTTATATTTATTAATAATACTAATGCATCATCATCTTTATAATGGTTTTTAAAAGTATTAATTAATTTATAATTATAATTTTTATAAAATGAAATAGCTTTTAAATTTTTACTTCTTACTTCTAAAATTAAAGAATTTATTTCTCTTTTTTTTAAATCTTCGATAAAAAAATTAAAGAATTTAGTGCCATAACCTTTTGTTTGATATTTAGAATCAATTAAAAAATTTAAAAGCTCAGCCTTATTTTCATTAAAGCGATAACTTAAATAACCAATAATAGTATTTTCTAACTCGTAAACCAAAATATTTGAAGAGTCTTTGTTTTTAAGTTCATTTAGTAAAAATGATACTCCAAGACTTTCATTAAAAATTTTTAATTCTAAATCAACTATTTTTTCTAAATCATTAACTTTAGCTTTTCTGATCAAGATTTAACTCCGCCTTAGTCTTTCTTAAGTAATTAGGAACTAAGTTATAAACATCTTCTACTAATGTACTCATTTTTATAATAACATTACTATCTAATTTAATTGTATCTTCATTTAAAATTATAAGTTTTTCTTTTTCTAATCCATTTAAATCATTTAAATGTCTTACCTTTTCTTCATCCAAGAGTTTTCCCTTTAAATAAAACCCTGAAAACCCTTGATTATTTCTTGCATCATGCCAAGCTAAAACTTCTTCTTTATATCCTGAAGTTAAAAAAAGTAAGCTACTAACTTTCATTAAGTTAAGTTTTAAAGTATAACTAAACATTTTAGCTGTCATAACAGAGACTCTTAATCCTGTATATGAACCCGGACCAATTCCAACAATAAATGTATCAATATCTTTAATGTTTAAATTATGCTCCTTTAATAGTTCATCTATTAAAGGAATTATATAGGCTTGATGGTCTGATTTAGCTTTTCTTTGTTTAATTCCTTTTAATTTTCCGTCAACATGTAACATAATAATCATTATATTAGTTGATGTATCAATTAATAAATATTTCATATTATTCCTTTATACTTAATTTAAGTTTACGAGTGTTTAAATCAATGTTTGTTAATTCTACTTTAACGTATCGATTAGGTATTAACTCACTAACTTTATTAGGCCATTCAATAACGACAACACTTTCATCATCTAAAATATAATCAAGTAAATCAAAATCACTTCCAATATCATCTAGACGATAAAGGTCTAGATGATGAAGTGTTTTAGTTCCTTGATATGTTTTTAAAATGGTAAAAGTAGGTGAGTTAACTATTTCTTTTATTTTAAGGCCTTTAGCAATTCCTTTAGTTAAAGTTGTTTTACCAGATGATAGGTCACCTTCTAATAAAATTACATTAATTCCTTGGGGTAAGTTTTTAACTAATTTTTCTCCAAATAAAATAGTTTCATCACTACTTTTAGAAATTATTTCTGTCATTTTTTTCCTAATAATTCAAACATTTTTTGTTTATAAGCTTCAACTCCTGGTTGATTAAATGGATTTACTTCTAATAAATATGCTGACATAGCACAAGCTTTTTCAAAGAAATAAAATAAATAACCTAAATTATAGGCATCTAATTTTTTAAGTTTGATTAAAATATTAGGGACTTTTCCTTCAACATGAGCCATCTTTGTACCAAGCATAGCTTGTTTATTAACATATGCTAATTCTTTTTCTGATAAATAATTTAGATTATCTAAATTATTATCATCAAAAGGAATTAATAGTTTATCAGTTTTATTAACTTCTAAAATTGTTTCAAAAATAATTCTAGTCCCATCTTGAATTTGTTGACCTAAAGAATGGAGATCGGTTGTAAATGATGCCGATGAAACTAATAGTCCTTTATGATCTTTTCCTTCTGATTCCCCAAATAATTGTTTCCACCATTCTGAGAAATAATTTAATCTTGGTTCATAGTTAACTAAATATTCAGTGGTTTTACCTTCTTTGTATAATAAATATCTCATTAACCCATATTTATAAGCATCATTTTTAGTTAAATCATCATTTAATAAATTATGATAAGCATCACTGGCTCCTTCAAATAACTTATCAATATTAACACCAGCAAAAACAAACGGTAATAACCCAACAGCGGTTAACACCGAAAATCTACCACCAATATCATCTTTAATAATAAATCTTTCATAACCTTCTTCTTTTGCTAAATTAAATAAGGCTCCTCTTTTTTGATCGGTAGTAGCGAAAATTCTTTCTCTTGCCTCTTCTTTACCATATTTATTTTCTAAGTGATTTTTTAATAGTCTAAAAGCGATTGCTGGTTCTGTCGTTGTTCCTGATTTTGAAATTACATTAATGGCATAGTCTTTCTTGTTTAAATATTTTAATAAGTTTTTATGATAATTGGCTGATAAATGGTGCCCCGCAAAAATTATTTCTGGTTTTGATTTTTTAAAAGGTTCTTTTAAAAATTCA
Organism: Acholeplasmataceae bacterium; assembly: GCA_041656835.1. GTDB lineage: Bacteria > Bacillota_I > Bacilli_A > Acholeplasmatales > Acholeplasmataceae > Acholeplasma. The sequence continues at coordinate 19,924 of JBBACV010000001.1, forward strand.
AGACCAGCTTTAGCGCCTAAATAAGAGCCACCAATCCCAATTACGACTAAACAATCTAATTTATTAAATTTATTCTTTAGTTCATACATTCTATTTAATTCATCTTTATCATAATTAATTGGTAATGAAACCCAACCTAGAAAATCATTTCCTAATCCTGTTTTATTATGAATCATATTATGTATATTTGAAACTTCGTTTTGATAGTTTTTAAGTTTTTCGTTTGTAAAACTTAAAGCATCTTTAATATCTACTTTAATCATTGTTTCTCTCTTTCTCTTCTTTAATCCATTTGTTCAATTGTTTTCTTAATGTTTTAAAACCAATTTTTATATCTACTTGTTTCAATACTTTTCCATCGATTAATAAAGCATTCTTATAAGATAAACTAAGTTGTTTATCTTCTTCATTAATCGATAAAATTGTTGCATATATTTTTTCACCTAGATTAAACACGAGATTTAAATCTGGGATATACCTATCTGATACTTCAGATATATGAATTAGTCCTTGATAATCTTTATAAGATACAAAAATACCATAGGGTTTAATTCCAGTAATCAAACATAGGATGCGGTCATTTACTTGCAAATTAATCACCCCTTTTATTTAGTATTATTATATCACTAATAAACATTCTTTTTTTATTTATACTAAATTAAGTGATATATTTATCACATGTTTAGAATATAAAAATAAATACGTAATATTGATTAAATATAACAAAACATTGTTTTAGGACATTTTTGTCCTAGTCAAAAACATATTATAGGACAATTATGTCCTAATCTACTTGGCATTATAGGACAAAATGTTTATAATGTAGATGGTGATTGTATGACTATAAAAGAAAAAAGAAAACAACTAAATATAACTCAATCTAAATTAGCTGATCTTATCGGGGTTTCTTCAAGAACTATTCGTAGATATGAAAATGGAGAAATTGATAAATTTAAAGAAAAATATGTATTAGACTTTTTAAATGACCTTAATAAAGTTGATGAAACACATGGAATACTAAAAATAGATGACATTATTAAGGGCATAGGTGAGGTCGCTAATAAATACAAAATAGATTTTGTCTATCTTTTTGGTTCATATGCTAAAGATAGTGCAAACCCACTTTCCGATGTCGACTTACTCATTAAAACAAGTGAAAAAGGACTAAATTACTTCGGTTTAATTGAAGAGATAAGAACAACACTAAATAAGAAGATAAATGCCATTAGTTTAGATGTTTTAATAAATAATAAAGATTTATTAAATAACATCCTAAAAGACGGGGTAAAAATATATGGATAAGGTTAAAGATAATAAGTACTATTTAGAGGAAGTTTTAAAGATATAAAGTATAAACTAACAATGAAAAATTAAATATAAAGACTATCTAAAGGATAAAAGAATTATAAAAATACTGGACAGCGTGAAATAAAATAATATTCTTCACCAAAGCCCATTAAAAAAATACCACCCTAACTTTAAGGTGGTAAATTTTTTTGAAATTCTATTAATAATCGATTTGTCTAAAGCTCATTAACGTGTAAGTTATCATCGCAATAGGAATTAAAGCTCTAATATATGATTGAAAGATTATTAAAAACATTTGTAAGGAATGAAACATATACTGACTTAAGTATACTCCTTCAGCTAATGATACTAAAATTAATGGTAGTGATAAAATAATAATAACGATTCTTTTGGTTGGATTATTAAAGTCACTATAATAAAAGTTTAAAGCAAAGAAATAAATAGCTACATATTGAAGTAGAATAAATAATTCAGTTAAATCTAAATAACTTCCTGGATTTAGAAAATAATTTATTAAACCATGAACTATTATCATTGCTGATGCTAAGACTAAAACATATCTACTATTATCATTACGATCTAAGTATAAAGCTCCTAAAAATAAAAGGGCTGATAAATTACCTAAAATAATATTAATGTCTCCAAAAACTGCACCAAAAAATAAAATAAACCCAAATTCTATAATAAAGAATATAAACATTATTTTTTGTCTTTTAGATAAATACATACTTACTCCTAATTGCTAATATAAAATCCAATTGAGTTTGGTCCAAACATATGACCAACTACAAATGAAATTTCATCATAAATATTAATTTGATAGTTTTTATTTAAATTTTCTAAAAATCTTTTCATATTTAAACTATTTCCGGTATGGAAAATAGTAATATTAGGCTTTAAACCACTATCAATATGATTAATAATTATTTTCTTTAAATATTTATAAATAAAATTAGTTCCATATGATTGTTTAATAACATTAAAATGATTATCATATGTTAAAAGATAATATACCGGTAACATCGATTCAACAATCGATGTTTTTAAGCCTTTAACATTTGGTAAATGTTCAGTTGAATCCGATGAAACTATTAACATTCCTTCTTTAATATCTTCAGCTAATAGTTTTAAGATATTATTGAATTTAAGGTTTGCCTGAACATATTGATTTAGTTTGTTAATTAAGCTACTTACTCCCGGACCAAATGTTTTAGAATCAATTATATATATTTCTTCATCATTTAAAATTGTTTTAGCAAGATTAGCATTATGATAACTATTAATTAATTCATTAGATGTTAATAAACAAACTACTTTTTCATATCCTAAAGCTTTTTGATTTTTAAAGGCTTTAATAAATTCATCTACACTTGGTGGGTTAATTATTAGTTTCTCTTTTTTTAGTGACATAAAAAAAGAGTCATCAAAATCATTACTATGGTAAGTCTTATTATTTAATAAAAAACTTACATTAACAGTATCTCTATCTTTAAAATATTTATTATTAAATTTATCTTTGGTAATCGAATCGATTACTAACCCTATTTTTCTCATAATAACCTAAAATATTCTAAAAATTAAAAATCCAATAATTCCGAATATAGCTCCTAAGATAACGCCGATTAATACTTCGACAGGTTTATGTCCTAAAGCTTCCTTTAACTTTTTTTCTTCTGCTTCAATGTTTTCGATTAAATTTAGTCTAAATTTAATTTGATTTAATTCTCTTGCGTGTTTTGATGATTCATATCTAATTCCCATGGAATCATGAATAACAACTAAGGCTAAAACTAATGACACCACAAAAGGGTAATCTAAAAGATTATTATCATGGTATTGAAAAAGACCGATTGAAACAGCTAGTGAAGTTACTAAAGCACTATGACTTGATGGCATTCCACCTGTTGAAAAAAAGATCTTTTCATCAAATTTTTTATTAATAGAAGCGTGAATACAAAATTTAATGAATTGAGTCAACAATAAAGATGTAATTGTAATAATGATAATTGCATGGGTTGACTCAATCATTTAATGCGACCACCGCGATTACTCCAGGAACAGTTTCTAGTAACATAGTTTCTATTCCTTGTTTTAGGGTAACGTCAATTGCCGCACAACCAACACATGCACCACCCATTTTTACATATACTATTCCATCTTCAACATTAACTAATTCGATATCGCCACCATCTCTTAAAACATATGGTCTTACTTTATCAATTACAAAGTTAACTTCTTTTTGAATATTGTTTATTTCCATAGTATCATTCCTTTACTTCTTTTATTCTTCTTAATACAAAGAATGCACAATTATAGTTACATGATTCATTAATATAATCAGGGATTTTTTTATAACTGTTATCACTTTTATAATTTTGAGAGAACCCTTTTAATCTTAATATATTTGCCGATACATCACCAACGATATAATTATACCGATCAAACACTTCACTTGTGTATGAATCGATAAATTGTTTTAAGTTAAAGGCATCTTTATAGTTTTTAATTAACTCAAAATTTCCAATTTCTGTTTCAATTAACATTTTAATCATCCTTTAAGATATGAGTTTAGGGGGATATCATGATTTTCGGTCATAAACTCCACTTCCTCACCTTGATATATTATACCAATTTTATAGTTATTATGATAAACTTTGAAAAATTTATCATAATATCCGGCACCATGACCTAATCGGTAATTATTTTTAGTCATTCCTAGGGCCGGTACTAAGTATAATTCAATATTTTTACTAATATCTTTTGAGCCATTTGGCTCAAAAGCCCCATACTTAGTTTTAATAAAGTTTATTCCTTTTTTATATTCCACAAAAAACATTTCTTTATTTATTATTTTAGGAAAACAAAATCTTTTTTCAGGAAATAGTTTTATTAATTCTAATAAATCTATTTCATATTTAATTGGATAATATAAAGCTATAATATTAGCTTTAAGAAAGTTTTTGTTTACCTTTAGTTGATTAATGATATTTAAACTTGCGAGGTTTTTTTCTTTAACAGTCTTTTTTAAACGATTGTTTAAAATAATTTGTCGGTGTTCTTTTTTACTTAATATCACTGAAATAGAGTCCTTGGCTTTTATATTTGTTAGATAATACTTCATTTAAAGCTATTTTAGTGTTTTGATAAAGATCATTAGCATTTATCGCTTCTGAATACATTGAAGCAATCCCGATATAAGCTTTAACTTCAAACTTAATTGCTCCTCGTTCTAATAAAATATTTAAATAATTTTCTTTACTCATTATCCCATCTTTAATCAGAGCCATTTTTCTTTGATCAGTTAATGTAAATGCGAACTCTAACCCGCTTAACCTAAAAATATCTGAGCTTTCTGTTAAAAAGGTTTGACTAATTCTCGTTAAATAATGTCCGATTGCCATATTTCCTATTTGGCGACCAAACTTTTCATTTATTTCAGGAATATTATTTAATTTAATAATTGCTAATTGAAAAGGTCTTTCTTTTTTGATTAAACTATTTAAATATGGAATTAAGTATTCTTCATCTTTTATTTCATCTAAAATATCAACACCGGTTTTTCTAAAATGGTTTGTTTTTATGGGTTTTATCGTTCCCATGATAATGCGGTGTTTGCGGTCATCAAATAATCTTTTTCCTTTTTCACTAACCCAGATTTCATCATTTAAATTTAGGCGATATGAAACTTCATAATCTGATTTACCTGGGGTTAAATCAGATAATATCTTTTGATATTTTTTAAAATCATCAGGATTAATTAAGTTTTCATATTCATTAAGATTTAAAATATTAGTTGGAAGCTTTAATTGTCTTCTAATGTTTTCATTAAACCATATCGTTTGTTCATCTAAATCTATTGAAAAGAATCCTTCGGCAGTTAGTTCTAAAGTAGTTAGAAATTTATATCTAATTGATTCTAAATCATCGTTAGTTTTTTGAAGTTCTGCTTCAGCCATCATTAAATGTTCATTAGATTTTTTTTCACCAATATTAATTCGCCCTCTATATCGGCCAAAAGTATAGATTGGTTGTAGACCTAAATTAATAATTACTAACTCTCCATTATAGTTTTGAAATTGAAGTTCCGTTAACTTATATTCATTAGGTTTAGTTTCTTTTTTATAATTAATGAAATATTTTTCTAAATCTTTATTATTTGTTTCTAAATCATCCATTTTAACAAATCTAATTTTTTTATTAAAAATATTAAATAATTTTTTTCCGATTACTTCACTTTTATCTAAATTAAGTTCAATTAATAAAGAATCAGACATATCTTTAATTCGTTCTTTATGATCAACTATAAAATATAAGTTCCATTTAGTTTTAATTAATCCATTTTTTAATAGTTGATATTGGGCGCCAGCTATAAATGAATTTTTAAAAGTTTGGTAAAAAGATATTAAAAAGATAGCATATATAAAATAACTATATATTAAATAAGCTAATATGTAATCTTCGTTTATTAAAATATATTTTTCATAAATAAAAAACAAAAACACAAATAAAGATACATTAACAAATGATAATGTTAATCTATTTTTTAAAAGTCTTTCTTTTAAAATTGACTCAGCGATAATTAAAACAACTATAAATACCGCAATAATTATTCCAAATATTGGGTGTTGTATATATTTTTCCATCTTTATTCCTAACTAATTAATTCCGGGTATACATATTTAAAAAAGACAAATCCTAAAGCAACAAAAAATGCGATTACATAAATTAACCATTTATTTCGGTCAAAAAAAGCAACAACTTTATTAGAAAAAGTTCTTGAACCAACAAACTTAATAGGTTCAATTATAAAATGTAATATTTTTTTCATCTTTTCACCTACTTCATAAATAACGTTAAATATTCATTTAACGAATGAACATCTTTTAATGTCGTCATTACGCCATTAACAGCAACCGATATGCTCCCGGTTTCCTCTGAAACAACTACCGTTAAAGAGTCGGTTATTTCTGAAATACCTAATGCGGCACGGTGCCTAGAACCAGTAGTTTTATCAAATTCTCCACTTGATGTTAAAACATAATAAGCTCCCGCACATAATATTTTATCACCTCTAATAATAACTGCTCCATCATGTAGTGGAGTATTTGGCGTAAATATATTAGTTAATAATTCTTTTGATACATCTGAATTTAACATAATCGCTGTTTGAGCGTATTGATCTAAGGTATTGTGTTTTTCGATTGTTATTAAAGCGCCAACTTTACTTTTAGCTAAAATAGAAACTGAGTTTAATATCTCATTTTTAGTCCGGTCTGTACCCATCAATAAACTTTGACTTTTGATTGATTCTTTCCATAAAGTCTCCAAAGTTAACCTTATATCTGGAGCACCAACAACTAATATAAAAATAAGAAATACTAAAGGTACATTTCTATATACCTCTCTTGAAACCTTTAAATCCAAAACTTCGGCAAGAAGAAATAGTCCCAACATTAAAAGGAAAAAGAAAAACATTGATAATAGTCTTTTATTATGTAAAACAAATTTTAATATTACAACAACCAAAATATAGACTAAATAAAAGTCAAGTAAAGTAAACCATGTTAATTCACTAGCCCATGCTGGCATAATAATCCCTTCTTTCTAAATATATTGACTATCTAAATTATAACATGTATTAACAAGATTTTTAAATTATATTAACATACATGATATAATTATTTTAGATAACAATTGAAAAAGGATACTATGAAAAAGAAAATTGATAAAGCTATTTTAATCGGAATAAATCCCAGTGATAATTACATAAAATACAAAGAATCTTTAGAAGAGTTAGAAAACTTGGCATTGGCATGCCAGATTATAACTGTGGATAAAATTATTCAAACTGTTCCTAAAATAAACCCTAAATATTATATGGGAAGTGGTAAAGTTTTAGAAGTTAAAAAATTAGCCGATATTTTAGATGCTAATATTGTAATATTTGATGATCCATTATCACCCAGTCAACTTAGAAACTTAGAAAAAGACTTAGATGTTCAAGTTTATGATCGTTCATTTTTAATTTTACAAATTTTTAGTATGAGAGCCCAGTCTAAACAATCCTATCTTGAAGTCTCCTTAGCTCAAAAATTATATATGTTACCAAGACTTGTTGGGATGAGAAACTCTCTTTCTAGACAAGGGGGTAGTTCTTTTAATGCTAGAGGTCCCGGAGAAATGAAGTTAGAACTTGACCGCCGTAAATTAAACCGCGAAATCTCTCAAATTAAAAAGGAGTTAGAAATCGTTAAAAAAGAACGATTAACAAGCTTAAAAAGAAGAACTAACAATGAAATTCCGATTGTAGCATTAGTAGGATATACTAATGCCGGTAAATCATCTTTAATGAATTCATTTATTAATTTATATGGTGTTAATAAAGAAATGGTTGTTGAAAAAGATCTTCTTTTTACTACCTTAGATACTAAAGCTAAAAAAATTAAAAAAGATGATCATGCTCCTTTTATACTAATTGACACAGTTGGGTTTATTGAAAAACTACCTAATGAATTAATCAATGCTTTTGAATCAACTCTTCTTGATATTATTAATGCTGATTTAATTTTACATGTAGTTGATGGACTAAATCCATCAACTACTCAAATAAATTTTACTCGTGATTTATTAAAACGTTTAAAAGCTGATCATATTACAAGACTCTTAATAATTACTAAAAAAGATTTAAGAACTAAAAATCCTGAAGTTTTAGAAGATTACTTATATATCTCTAATAAAACCAAAGAGGGAATTAAAGAGTTATATCAAGCAATCGATAGTAATTTATACTTAGATTCTAAAATATATAACCTAACACTACCTTTTAATAAAGGAAATCTATTTGATTATTTAAAAGATAATGCTAGAATAATTAACACTAATTATACTGAAGAAGGAATTAACTTAAGAGTTTTACTAACCCCTAAACAAAAATCATTAATTGAAAAATATATCAATACCTAAAAAGGAAAACAATATGAAAGACTACATCCTAACCGCGACCGCTTATAATAATGAAGTTAGAATTTATACCGCTAGAACAACTAACTTAGTTGAAGAATCAAGAAAAATCCATGGTACCTATAAAACAGCAACCGCAGCTTTAGGAAGACTCCTAACTGCAGCTTCTATGATGTCTTTAATGACTGACGAACTTAGAATATCTTTAAAAATAGAAAGCGATGGTCCTATTTCACCTATTAGTGTAATAGCTAAAGAAGGCCTTGTCAAAGGATACTTAGGTAACCCTCATGTTTACTTTACCCATAACAACGGCAAACTTGATGTTAAAAGTGCCGTTGGTGATGGATTTTTATACGTAACACGAGATATAAATAATAATTATTATACATCATCATCTAAATTAGTAAGCGGTGAAATAGCCGAAGACTTAACTTATTATTTTGCACACTCTGAGCAAATACCTTCAAGTGTTGGCTTGGGAGTATTAACTGAAGATAAAAAAGCAATCACTGCTGGTGGCTTTATTATTCAATTAATGCCTTTTGCAAAAGAAGAAACAATTTCAACGATTGAATCAATCATCACTAACATTAAACCAATAACAACCCTTTTAGAAGAAGGATATACTCCAGAAAAACTATTGAGTCTTTTAGCTAATAATACCGAAAAAATATTATTAAAAAAAGAAACTAAGTATCACTGTGGGTGTAGTAAAGAAAACTTTAAAGAGGGATTATTAAAGTTAGATAAAGATATTTTAGTAGAAATGTTATTAGAAGACAAACAAATTGAAATTATTTGTGAATACTGCAAAAAGAAATATCTATTTAATGAAGATGAATTAAAAGAACTAATTTCACTTAAACAATAACTTTATCTGATAAATGTAATAAATACCTAATTTTTTATTTGAAAAGTGTATTTAATTGACTTGTTTTCATTTGAAAAGTGTAATTAATCTTGATTATTTTGTTTGAAAAGCGTCTAATTTAACTGTAGTGAGGTTGAAAAATGCTTTACCGTGAAATTGAGAGTTATATAGAATCTTTTTTACTGTCTAATTCTAATAAATTATTAACAGTTACTGGTGCTAGGCAAATAGGAAAATCTTATATTATTTACAGACACGTCGGAAAAAAACTTTATAAAAATTTTATTGAAATAAACCTGCTTGAAGATAAACTAAACGATAAGATTTTCGAAAACGTAACTAGTGTCAAAGATTTTTATTTAAATTTAAGTTCTTTATTCGGTGATAAATTATCCAGAAAAGAAGACACCTTAATTTTTCTTGATGAAGTACAAACATATCCCGAATTATTGACTTTATTTAAATTTTTAAAAATAGACGATAAATATAACTACATTGCGAGCGGTTCTCTTCTCGGGGTGACTCTTTTTAACACGTCATCGGTGCCCATCGGAAGCATTGAACTTAAAGAAATGTATCAATTAAGTTTTAAAGAATTTCTCATTGCCAATAATTTCAACAAAAATTCAATCGAATCTTTAACAATAAAAAAATCTAAACTAGAATCTTTAGACAAAGGCCTTCATAACCGGCTTCTTAACTTATTTAAAGAATATTAATTGTTGGTGGAATGCCTGATGCTGTGATGAAATTTATAGCATCCAAAAATGTCTATAATATTAGAAATATCCAAACAGATATTTATAATTTATATAAGATTGATACCACTAAATACGATTTAGAAAAAAAGTTAAAAACTATTAGAATATATGAAAACATCCCTTCAATTATGGGTCAAGTTAAAAAACGAATTGTGGCTAAGAATATTGAAAACAAATCTAATGCTAGATTTAGTTATTATCAAGATGAATTTGATTATTTAATAAGTAGTGGGATTACTCATGAAGTAAAGGCCGTCTCCGAACTTAAGTTTCCTTTATTATCTAGTACCCACAAAAACTTATTGAAACTTTATTTAAACGATGTTGGCATTCTTTCTAATTTACTCTTTAAACACAACATTAAGGCCATTAAGGACTCTAGCTTATCAATTAACTTAGGTTCTTTATATGAAACTGCCGTTGCTAGCGAACTAAAAATACAAGGTTATAATTTAAGCTATTATGATAACAGAAATAATGGTGAAGTCGATTTTTTAATTGACGATTATAATTCTTTATTTATTATTCCAACTGAAGTTAAAAGCGGAAGAGGCTATAACACCTATAGTGCTTTAAATAAATTACTACATAATAAGTCCGTTAATCAAGCTTATGTGTTTTCTAATGAACGAACAATAAAAAAGGTAAATAACATAATTTATTTACCCATTTATTTTGTTTCTTTTCTTTAAAAAGAAAAATCTTCTAAGTTTTCAATCACCTTTTTAAGAGGAAGTCCCATAATTGTATGGAAGTCTCCTTCATACTTTTCAATTAAAAATGATCCCTTACCTTGAATCGCATAAGAACCCGCTTTTCCAAGCGGTTCTTTTGTTTCTACGTAAGTTTTAATTTCATCGTCTGAAACATTATTAAAGTAAACCGTTGATTTTTCAGTGAAGCTAATTTCTTTTTTATTTTGAGTGATACAAACAGCGGTAATAACCTCATGTTTTTTGCCTCTTAATTTTTCTAACATATGATAAGCATCATCTAAATCTTTTGGTTTTCCTAAAATTTCTTTCCCAAAAACAACAATCGTATCAGCTGTTATTAATACATCATTAGGATATTGTTCCTTTAATGAGTAGTTTTTTCTTTTGGCTGCATTTAAAGCATAGCTTTCAGGCTTGACATTATGGCGGTTATTATTGGACTCATCAAAAATAGGATCTACCACTTTAAAAGTAAGTCCGGCGCTTAATAATAATTCTTCTCTTCTTTTGGATGATGATCCTAAAATTAACATCTTTTGATTCCTTTACGTGTTATAATAATTTATGGAGAGTTAGTATGAATTTAAAATTAAACTTATCTAAAAAACCTGTATATATTCTAGCCATTAGTGGCGGTGTCGATTCAATGGTGTTACTCGATCTTTTTATCAAAAACAACTTTAAGATCGTTGTTGTCCACTTTAACCATCAAGTTAGGGATGAATCTATCCTAGATCATGAGTTAATTAAGGATATTACCACCTTACATGATGTTTGTTATCATTATATCAAACTATCAATCAAAAGTGGTAATTTTCAAGCAGAAGCTAGAAAAGAAAGATATAATAACTTAATTAAATTATCTAGAAAATATAATACCAACAATATAGTTACCGCTCATCATCTAGATGATTTAGCGGAAACTATATTAATTAAATTAATTAGAGGTTCTAATCTTTTAGGTTATTCTTCAATGAGAGAATCAACTTTAATTAATGATATTAACTATTTAAAACCCTTATTAACTTATCCTAAAGAATCTTTAATTAAATACGCTAATTTAAATAAAATTAAATATAATCTTGATGAAAGTAATTTAGAAGACTCTTATTTAAGAAACCGAATTAGGCATAATGTTATGCCTTTTATTAAAAATGAAAGAAATTCATTAGATAACTTTCTTTCATTTTCCAAACAAACATATTTAGCTTCTAAATATATTAGAACAAAAACATTATCTTTTTTAAATAAAAAAGATGAGTTTAGTTTTTCTTCTTTTAATAAATTAGATTTAACGATAAAAATGGATATTATTGCTTATTTATTAGAGAAAATTAATAGTCAAAGAACTTATCAAAAAATCGAAACTATTTTAAAACAATTATCATCTAAAAAACCAAACATAAACATCACTCTTTCAAAAGATTATAAACTTGTTAAATCTTATGATTTAATTAAATTAGAGCCATTTATTAACATAGATTTTCAAGTTTCAAATTACAATCTTGTAATTTCCCCCAAAAAGATAGATAAGGCGGATGAATTTATTATGATATGTTATAATAAATTAGATTTTCCATTAAATATTAGAACTAGAAAACCGGGCGATAAATTACAATTTAATTATGGTCATAAATCTTTAAAAAAATATTTAATTGAAAAGAAAGTCCCTTTAAATAATCGAGATCAATTACTAATTGTAGTTGATCAAAGTAACACTATTATTTGGATTCCTAATTTATATATAAATAATACTTTAGGAAATAAAAACAAACTTTATTTAACCATTAAGGAGAAAAATAATGCACAATGATATTTTAGAAATATTAGTAACTCATGATGAAGTTGTTTCTATTAGTAAAAAACTAGGAAAAGATATTTCAAAAGACTACAAAGATAAAACCCCTTTATTAGTGGGTTTATTAAATGGTTGTGTTCCATTTATGGCAGAACTAATAAAACATATTGATGTACCCCTTGAAATTCAATTTATGGATGTATCTTCATATCATGGTGGTCTTAAATCATCAGGTGATATTAATATCAAATATGATTTAAAAACATCGGTTTCTAACCGCGATGTCTTAATTGTTGAAGATATTGTCGATAGTGGGAATACCATTAATGTTATTTATGATTTATTAAAATACCGCAATGCTAAGTCTGTTAAAGTCGTGACTTTATTAGATAAACCAAGTGGTCGAGTTATTGATTTTAAACCAGATTATATTGGTAAAGTTATTCCAAATAAATTTGTTGTTGGGTTTGGCTTAGATTATAAAGAGCTATATCGTAATTTACCATATGTCGGTGTATTAAAACCAGAAGTTTATACAAAGTGAGGAATATTTTATGAACGCAAAACAACCAAAAAGATCCCCAATTAGACCAGATTTTTTAGTAATTGTTATTATAATTCTAGCAGCAATCGGTTTATACTTTTTCTTTACTGGTATGCAACCAGGAAATAAAAATTTAACCGAAAATGAATTAATTGAAAATATTGAAAATGGTTATATCGCAAGTATTAAAATTGAATATGTTGGTGGCGATAACTATGATTTATGGCATTTAAATGGTCGCTATAGTGATGGTAATACTCCAGAGGGGTATCGAGGTTTTGAGCTTTATTTATATGGTTCAAGACTTGATAAAATTCATGATGTTATTGATGAATATAATGAATCAAACCCATCAACTCCGGTTCATGCTACTTATTTAGAACATGTTACTGTTGATTTTTGGAATATAATTTCTACAATCCTTTTAATAGCCGTACCAATTGTTTTAGTTATTTTCTTATTTAGAAGTATGACATCTCAAAATAATAGAGCTCAACAATTTACTAAAAATAGAGCTAGACTTTCAAAAGGAAAACCAGTTAAATTTAGTGATGTTGCAGGTGCTGACGAAGAAAAAGTAGAAATGGCTGAATTAATTGACTTTTTAAAAAATCCACGTAAATATCAAGATATGGGAGCTAGAGTTCCTAAGGGAGTTTTATTAGTTGGTTCCCCTGGTACAGGTAAAACATTATTAGCTAAAGCAGTTGCTGGTGAAGCTAATGTTCCATTTTTCACTATTTCAGGTAGTGACTTTGTTGAATTATATGTTGGTGTTGGTGCTTCAAGAGTTAGAGATTTATTTAGAGTGGCTAAAGAAAATGCTCCGTGTATTATCTTTGTTGATGAAATTGATGCCGTTGGCCGTCAAAGAGGTGCCGGACTTGGTGGTGGTAATGATGAACGTGAACAAACATTAAACCAACTACTAGTTGAAATGGATGGGTTTGCACCTAACTTGGGTATTATTATTATTGCTGCAACTAACCGCCCTGATGTTTTAGACCCTGCTCTTTTAAGACCAGGTAGATTTGATCGTCAAATAATGATGCAAATTCCTGATCAAAGAGCCCGTGAACAAATCTTAAAAGTTCATGCTAAAAATAAAAAGTTAGATCCAGATATTAAATTTAGTGAGCTTGCGATGAGAATCCCAGGATTTACTGGGGCTGATATCGAAAACTTGCTTAATGAAGGTGCTCTTTTAGCAGCTAGAGAAAACCGAACTATTATTACGATCGCTGATTTAGATGAGGCTGCTGATCGTGTTATGATGGGGCCTGCTAAAAGATCTAGAAAATACACACCTAAAGAAAAAGAAATGACTGCTTATCATGAAGCTGGTCATGCTGTTATCGGAATCAAAGTTAAAAATGCATCAGTTGTTCAAAAAGTTACCATCATTCCTAGAGGAAGAGCTGGTGGATATGCTTTATATACTCCGGTTGAAGAAAAGTTTAACTACTCTAAAAACGAACTTTTAGCTAACATCACCACCTCATTAGGTGGAAGAGTTGCTGAAGAAATAATGTTTGATGATGTAACAACCGGTGCTTACGATGACTTTAAACGTGCAACTAAACTTGCTAGAAGTATGGTTACAGAATACGGAATGAGTGAATTAGGACCCATTCAATATGAATCAGATTCTGGTAATGTCTTTTTAGGAAGAGATTACTTAAAAGAGAAGAACTTTAGCGATGCGGTTGCTTTAGAAATTGATCGTGAAGTTAGAAAAATTATTACTGAATGTTATGAAACCGCTAAAAAAGTTATTTTGGAAAATAAAGACTTACTTGATAACATCGCTAAATACTTAATTTTAGCCGAAACATTAAATAAATCAGATATTGAAGAAATAGTCGCAACCGGTAAGCTTGAATGGTGGGATAACCGTGAGGAAGAACCTCTAAAGGATAAAAAAATTGCGAATTGATAAATTCTTAAAAACCTCAAGAGTTATTAAAAGAAGAAAAGTTGCTAAAGATGCTTTACTTCTTGATAGAATTTATTTAAATAATAATGTCGTAAAGCCATCTAAAAAAGTAAAAATAGATGATCTAATAACTCTTCATTTAGGAATGAAAATAATTACCATTAAAGTCTTATCATTAAATCCTAAAGATTCTGATTTAATGTATCAATTAATTAGTGAAGAAAAACGATCGTCTTGATCGTTTTTTAATGTATAATAAATTTATTAGGAGAAAGATAATATGCCTGAAAATGATATAAATGAACAACAACAAATAAGAAGAGAAAAAGCTAAAGAATTAAAAGAGTTAGGAATCGATCCTTTTGGTTCAAGATATGAAAGAACTCATCATGCCCTAGATATCATCACTTTATATGATAAATATAATCATGATGAATTAGAAGAGTTAAATAAAGAAGTTACTGTTGCTGGTAGAATTGTCTTAAAAAGAGTTCAAGGAAAAGCTGGTTTTATAAATATTTTAGATCAAGGTTCTAAAATCCAAGTTTATTTAAGACAAAATTTAATTGGTGACTTTAATTTCGATATTTTTAAACGTTCTGATTTAGGTGATATTGTTGGTATTAAAGGAACCTTATTTAGAACAAGAACTAACGAACTAACCATTAAAGCAAGTGAATTCACTCATTTAACAAAAGCTTTAACACCACTACCTGATAAATTTCATGGTCTTCAAGATAAAGAAGAAGCTAGACGCCGTCGTTATGTTGATTTAATTGTTAATGAAAACTCAAGAGAAATAGCCATTAAAAGAACTAAAATAATTAGAGCTTTTCAACACTACTTTGATAGTAAAGGCTTTATCGAAGTTGAAACCCCTGTCCTACAACCTATTTTAGGTGGAGCTTCAGCTAGACCTTTTATTACTCATCATAATACTTTAGATATGGATTTTTATTTAAGAATAGCAACCGAACTTCCTTTAAAAAGATTAATTGTTGGTGGAATTGACCGTGTTTATGAAATTGGAAGACTTTTTAGAAACGAAGGAATCGATGCTACTCATAACCCTGAGTTTACTACCATTGAAGCTTATATGGCTTATGCCGATTTATCCGATATGATTATTTTAATCGAAGAGTGTTTAAGTAGTGTTGCGATGGAAGTTTTAGGAACCCATGAAGTAACTTTCGGTGATAAAAAAATTATTTTAAAAGATTTTAAAAAAGCTCATATGGTTGATTTAATTAATGAACAAACTAATATTAACTTTTTTAATATTAAATCTTTAGATGAAGCTCTTGCTTTAGCTAAAGAACATGAAATTGAATTAAAGAACCACTTTACAATTGGCCATATTATTGAAGGTTTCTTTGACAAATATGTTGAAGATACTTTAATACAACCAACAATTGTTTATGGTCATCCAATTGAAATTTCACCTCTTGCTAAAAAAGACCCTAAAGATCCTAGATTTACTGAAAGATTTGAATTATTTATTAACGGTTCTGAGTATGCTAATTCATTTTCTGAATTAAATGATCCCATCGATCAAAAAGAAAGATTTGAAGCCCAACTTAAACTAAGAGATCAAGGTGATTTAGAAGCCAATGAAATGGATGTTGACTACATTGAAGCTTTAGAATATGGAATGCCACCTACCGGTGGGATTGGAATAGGGATTGATAGATTTGTTATGCTACTAACAAATACCCCTAACATTAGAGATGTAATTCTATTCCCACACGCCCGAGAAAAAAAATAACCTATGTCAAGAAAAATTTACTTATTTCTTTCTTTATTCTTACTAACCTTTATTTTATTTGCTTGTAATAAAAAAACAAATAATAATGAATTATTATATACTTTAGAGTTTTATGTTGATGGTGAATTATATTACGAAGAAGTATTAAAAGAAAATGAATTAATCAATTTTCCTGATGAACCAAATAAAGAAAATTATACTTTTATTGGTTGGTTTAGTAATAACACCTTATTTGAGGATGATAAACTTAGTTTGAATTTTCTACAATTAGAAGCTAAATTTGAAACTGAAATTAATGAAGAGGATGAAGAGGATGAAGTGGTTGACGAAGGTGAAGAAGGTGAAGAAAGTGAAGATCCTGCTGATCCATTAAATTATACCGGATATTATGAATCTATCAATGATATTACTGATGATGAATTATTTGATTCCCTTCATAATCTCGTTCTTGATACAGGTATTTATGAAACCATTACTTATGGTCAAGCAAGATATTACTTAGAAGAATCAGATTTATGGGTTAATAAACATCCGGACTATTTAAATCTTATTTATAGTGACACTGTTAGAAAAGAAACGAAACCTGTCTTTACCTTTAAAGCTTATGCAATTCCTAAATGGGACCAAGCTAATACGTGGAACCGGGAACATGTATGGCCAAAATCATTATTAGGACCAACAAATTGGAAGTCAGATCCCAAAAATGGTACAAGAGGAATTGATGCCGACTTCCATAACCTAAGAGCTGCTGATGTTGGCGTTAATGGTCATAAAACAAATAATCCTTTCTTAAATGAAATAACTTTTTATCATTCCACTTGGGGTGATAATGATTTTGGTAATTTTAACAACAGATTTTATCCAGGAGATAATCACCGTGGTGATGTTGCTAGGATATTAATGTATATGAACTTAAGGTGGAAAGAAAATGCTCCTTTATCAAGAGTTATTAATATTGAAACTCTTCTTGGATGGCATGAAATTGATCCCGTTGATGAATTTGAAATAAACCGAAATAACGTTATTTATGAGTATCAACATAATCGTAATCCATTTATTGATCACCCTGAATTAGCTTATAGAATTTATGGAGAAAAAGAAATAATTAGCGCCTCAAGTTTTATACCTAATTTTAAAATTAATAATTCTTTTTTTCAAATTTAATTTATAGCAAAAGTCCTTTTTAATATTTAATTTGGACTTTTTTTATTATAAAACAGTGTAATATAATAACCATCTAGTGCATAACACATTGAATCGTCTTGTAAAATATATTGTTTCATTATATATTTTAATTTGTAGTGAATAAAGGAAGGTTATTATGAGAAAGATATTATTTGTAATATTTATATCTGTGTTGTTAGTTATTATACCCAGTTGTCAAAATGATATCAAAGACATTGAAAACAATAATCATAAAAACGCTAAAAATGATTATCATGAAGATACTGAAATGTATAATGTCATTGTTGTCGATAATTATAAATTCTTAAAAGAATCTTTAAATGATAAATACCAAACTGACGATATAATTGTGGTAAAAACCACCATCTTAATGGATGTTGATTTAAAATTATATGTAAATGATGTTTTTCATTCAACTCAAAGTCATCCGGTTAATACAAGAGATCATTGGGAATATTATATAACGATGCCAGACCATGATATAACAATTTCATTTGAAGTTGATAGTCAAACAGAACTAACTTCTTTAAAACTTATAAGTTATACTTTTTCGTCTACTGATTATAATTATGAAGATGTTTATCAAGTTTCTAATGATTTAAATGATTATCAATCCTATTTAGAAGAAACATATGATATTACTCCTGAAACTTTTTATTATGTTATTGATACTTTAGAGATTTATAAGGATTTATATAAAATATATTCAGGAGAAGATTTACCATCTAATGTAGATTTTACTAATTATAAATGGATATTAGTAAATAGAGTTGCCAGTAGTTCTTCATTTATAAAAGCTGATTACCATGTTTATGATGAATACATAAAAGCAATCTATCCTTTTAATGATAAAGAAGGTGATACCGCATTATATGATTGTTATGACTTTATTAGAGTCCCTTTTAACCTTTATAACTTACTTGATGATTTAGGTTTAGAAATATTTGTAAATGAAAGGTAATAATTTAATCAACTCAATAAAAAGCCCAATCGGGCTTTTTTTATTTATATTTTTTCAATTGGAACACCTATTTTAGAGCGTTTTAAATAAATTATTTTATAAGTGGAGTTATGGATTATTCCATCTACAAATAAGATTAATTCAGATTTAGTTTTTAAATCTAAGAAAACTTGATTTGTATAAGTTAATTTGTTTTTATCCTTTTTTGAATATTTAATAAATTTAGATGTTGTTTCATAAACAATATCTTTTTTTAAATCGATTAAATCTTTTGTAATACCCCAAATAAAATAAATATTAAAAATTGATATTATTAAAGATATCGTTATTAAGATAATACTAAAAATTACTAAAGTTGGGTCATTAATGTTTTTGATTAAATCAAATATCCCATATCCGAAAGCAAACAATCCGATTAATAATACTAAAATATTAGTTTTTAGTTTACTTAGGACTCTTTGTTTTAAAACTTGTTTAGCTAACATGACTATTAAATGAAAAGGAACGATTTCTCATTCCTTTATTCCTATCTCATAAGCAATTTCTAAAAAGATTGTTTCAATTGGGTAATATTCAATGTCCATTTTATTAAACATTTTATAAGTTTCATCATCTAACTTTTTAAACATTTTATCATCAAAGTTAATTTGTTTATTTAGTTTTTCAATGATTTCTGTTTCAAAGTTTAATAAAAACTGCATGTCTTTTTCATCAAATTCTTCATAAGTGATTAATTCATTTTGAAAATCAATGGTTGTTAATAATAAATTAACTTTATCGGCTTCTTTGTTTAAGTTTTCAATGTTGTTATTATATACTTCTTCTAGTAATCCTCTTATTTCTTCGACTTGGTCGAATAAATAATAAAAACCTGTTTCAAAGATATTATGATCTTCTTCATTATATTCAGGGTCATCAATTAATTTATTATAAAAATAATCAACGACATCTAAAATGTTTTTGATGCGATCATAAATAGGTGACTTTAATTTTTTTAATGATTTTATTAACTTATCATACTCAAGTAACCATCCAGCATATTCGTGATAAAGTAATTCATCTTTCCTTATTAAACCTCTTTTTTAAGCTTTATTGACTGATCCAAACATCGTTAATTTTTCTTTAATGACTTCCTTCATTGCATCATAACCTGGCTTTAATAATTTACGTGGATCATAACCCTTGCCTTCTTTATCTTTACCATCTTCAATATATTTTCTTGTTGCAGCAGCAAAAGCTAATTGTAATTCAGTGTTAACGTTTATTTTAGCGATTCCTAATTTAATGGCTCTTAAAACTTGATCTTCAGGGATCCCTGTACCACCATGTAAAACTAAAGGAACTCCTCCAGTTACTTTACTTACTTCTTCTAAAACATCAAATCGTAATCCTTCCCAGTTAGCTGGGTATTGTCCGTGGATATTACCAATTCCAGCAGCGAAAAAGTCAACACCGGTACTTGCGATAACACGACATTCTTCTGGATCCGCAACTTCACCAGAACCAACAACACCGTCTTCTTCACCACCAATAGCGCCAACTTCAGCTTCAACAGAAACTCCCATTGCATGTGCAGCATTAACTACTTCTTGAGTTTTTTGAAGATTTTCATCAAATGGGAAATGTGATCCGTCAAACATAACTGATGTAAATCCCGCTCTCATAGCTTTAAATGACCCTTCGTATGAACCATGATCTAAGTGAACTGCAACTGGTACTGTAATGTTAAATTCTTTATCTAAAGCTTTTACCATTGCCATAACGTTTTCATAACCACCCATATATTTAGCTGCACCTTCTGATACCCCTAATATAACTGGTGATTTTAATTCTTCAACAGTCGTTAAAACGGCTTTAATCCATTCTAAATTGTTTATATTTATTTGAGCTACACCGTAGCCTTCTTTACGTGCTTTAATAAGCATATCTCTAGCTGATACTAGCATAATTTAATTTTCCTCCTCGATTGTTTTTAACATCTTAATTATATATCTTATTAGGTTTTTTTACAAATGAAACAGTTATTTAAAACTATATTTATGAGATTTAGTTATTTTATGGATTTTAACATTTTAATAAATGATATAAAAAGCGGATGGGCTCTTAATGGTCTTGATAAAAATTCAGGGTGATATTGAACGGCTAAAAACCAAGGATGGTTTTTATGTTCAATCGCAGATAAAACTTTTTCATCACGACTATAAGAACTTAAAATAAAATCACTATCTTTTAGATTATTTATATAATCATGATTAAATTCATATCGGTGTCTATGTCTTTCGGCAATTAATTCTTTTTGATAAGCATCATAGATTTTAGTTCCTTTTTTTATGTTTAACTCATAAAGGCCTAACCTTAATCCATTTTTTAAAGTATTACTATCTCTTTGTTTAATCACCGGTGTTTTAGTGTCAGGATTTATTTCAGTGGAATTAGCATCTTCTAACTTTAATTCGTTTTGGAAATACTCTATTAAAGCTAACTGCATCCCAAAACAAATTCCAAAGAAAGGAAAATTATTTAATCTTGCATAATTAATTGAAGTAATAAGGCCTTTAGTGGCTCTTTTACCAAACCCACCAGGGACAATGATTCCATCAAGATTTTTTAAATTATCACTAACATTTTCATTAGTTATTTTTTCGGCGTCAATCCATTTTATTATTACTTTCGTATCAAGACTATAGCCAGCATGGTATAAACTTTCAGTGACTGAAAGATAAGCATCATGTAAAGATGTATATTTACCAACTAAGCCGACCGTAACTTCGTTCTTTAAGGTTTTAATTTTATCGATTAAATTAACCCATGGGGTAATATTTGGTTCTTGTAGGGATTTTAATTTAAAGTGATTTAAAACGAAGTTATCGATTTGTTGTTTTTTAAAGTTAACTATTATTTCATAAATTACATCAACACCTAATGATTCAAAAACAGCCTTCTTATTGACATCACAAAATAAGGCAATCTTTTCTTTTGCTTCATCACTTATTTTAAGGTCACTTCTTAAAATAATTATATCGGGTTGGATTCCTAAAGATCTTAATTCTTTAACTGAGTGTTGGGTTGGTTTTGTTTTTAGTTCATTGGTTGCTTTTACATAAGGAACTAAGGTGTTATGAATGTAGATGGTATTGTCATGACCATAGTCATGTCTTACTTGTCTAATTGCTTCTAAATAAGGAAGTGATTCGATATCACCAACGGTTCCACCAATTTCTGTAATAATAATATCGGCTTTAGAATTTATAGATGCATCATGTAGTCTTTTTTTAATTTCATCAGTTATGTGGGGAATTACTTGAACTGTACTACCTAAGTATTTACCACTTCTTTCATTATTAATAACTGTTTGATATATTTGACCGGTGGTAACTGATGAATCTTGGGTTAAATTAATATCGATGAATCTTTCATAATGTCCTAAATCTAAGTCAGTTTCCGCTCCATCATTTGTTACAAAGACTTCTCCGTGTTGATAAGGACTCATCATTCCGGGGTCAACATTTAAATAAGGATCAAACTTTTGAATAAAAACATTAAATCCGTGGGATTTAAGAAGTTGACCTAAAGCACTTGCTGAAATACCTTTTCCTAAAGATGAAATGACTCCCCCTGTTACAAATATATATTTAGCTCCCATAATAAATTCTCCTTATTTATAAATAATAAAAGCCTCTATTAAAAGAGACTTCTTATTCGCTCTTAATCATTTTATCAAAGCTATTTAATAACTTCAACTAAAAATGAGTATTTCTAGAAAAAAACTATAAAGAAATCTTTATAGTTTATTTAGTCATACATATCTTCATAATCATCCATGATTTCGTTATAATCATCTTCTTCTTCGTAATCATCATCTTGGTCTAAGTCTAAGTCGATGTCGCCTTCGTCTTCATCGGTTGATGTTAAATCAAGCCCAACATCAACGTATTGTTTTTCTTCTGGGTCGATATCATCAACTTTTTCATCTTCGTCGTCTTCATCTTCATCAACTTCTTCTAATAACTCATCATCTAAATCGATATCATCTAAATTAAAGTCTGAAAAATCGATATCTTCGTCTTCTTCAAATGAAGCTTCTAACTCAGGATGTTCACCATAAGAATAACCATCTTTATCCCAGTATTCTAAATTATCATCTTTTAAAGCCCAGACGTCTTTACCAAGATAGACAAATTTACCGGATAAAGTTAGTTCCATATATATATCATTCATTTTCTCACTATCTTCTTGATCAATGTTTAATTCATTTGAAATTTCTTCTAATAGTTTATAGATTGATAAGCCTTCTTTATTTTCTTTTAATATTTCTTCCATTAATTTAATGGTAGAAAGTCCATTATGTTTTAACTTTGACATTTAACTCCTCCTAAAACGCGGTTATATTGTATATTAAAGCCTACTTTAATGCAACCCTTTTATATCTTTTTGTATTTTTTACGGTTTTCAATGGCTTTTATTAAGGTTAATTGATCGGCATATTTTAAATCAGCCCCGACAGGAAGCCCATATCCTAAGCGGGATACTTGGATATTTTCATCTACAATCAAGGAATTTAAGTATTGGGCGGTTAATTCTCCTTCAACGGTTGCACTTGTGGCAATTATAATTTCATTTATTTGATTAAGTCTTTTAATTAAGTTATCAAAATTTAAGTCTTTAGGTTCAATTCCTTTTGAAAGGTTAATTAATCCACCTAAAACATGGTATTTACCATTAAAAGAAGATGTTTTTTCAAATGAGAAAACATCTTTTGAATCTGAAACTACCATAATTACATCATTATTTCTTTTCGGGTCTTTACAAATATTACATATGTTAGAGTCGGTAATAAGGCCACATATTTCACAATATTTTATTTCATCTTTAAAACTCTTTAAAGACTCACCAAAAGAGTTTAAAGCTTCTTCGTCCCAATTAAGTAATTCAAGTGCTAGTCTTTCCGCAGTTTTAAGACCAATTCCTGGTAGTTTTTTTAAGTTTTTAATTAACTCGTTAATTCCTTTAGGATACATTAAAACCCGAAACCACCCATTCCACCGGCAAATTGTCCCATGGTTTCTTCTTGTGTTTTATCAATTTTAGATAAACTATCATTAACTGCCACTAAGATTGCATCTTGGAGCATTTCGATATCTTCTAAAAGATCAGGGTTTATTTTAATATCAATCATTTGTCTAGTTCCTTGCATAATGACTTCAACCCCAGATGCTTTTCCGATAAATTCGGTTAGTTCTAATTTTTCTTGGGCATCTTGAATTTCTTTTTGCATTTTCTTTAGTCTATTTAACATGTTTGGATTCATTTTTATTCCTCTACTTTCACTTTTATTTCACCGAAATATTCTTTCGCAAAAGATACTATTTCAGGTTCTTTATTTTTTAAATTTTGTTCCTTTATTTCTTCATATAATTGGAGATCAATTGGTTTTAAGGAAGGTTTTGTCTTTCCTTCATTATATTGATTCATAAAATCATCTTTAATATTTAACCAGACTGGTTTTAATAAGACGGTATAGTCGTTAATACTATTTTCATATTTTTTAATAATTTCTAAAATTCTTGTTTTGTTAGATGGTTTTAATAATGATAAAGCGTTTAGTCTATTATCATAAACAATTAACATTTTATTATTGCCAACCGCAACTAATTCACCTTCATACAAAATTTCAGCAATTCCTTTATTAGTTGGTTTAGCATCTTTAACTAAGTTTGGCCAAATGTTTTCTAAAGATTTTCTAATTGGTTGGTTACCATTATTTAAAATGTTTTCGATTTCATTGATTGTGACAAGTGGCCTTTTAGTAGTTTTAGATGCTTTACTTTGTGGTTTAACAACTGTATTATTATTTATCTTGCTTTCTAAAGAGTTTATTTTTTCATTAATCATATTTATTTGATTATTATAGTTATCTTCTAATTGTTTATAGTTAATCATCTTAATAATAGCTAATTCTAAATACGCTCTTTTTGAAGTGGTATATTTTAAATCTTGTTGTAGTTCGTTTAAAATATCTAAATAGTAATATATAACATTTTGATTTAAATTAATAAGATCAGGGAAGTTAGGTTTTGTTAAATATTTATCTAATAATAAATCTCTTAGAGCTAAAATTAAATCAGATACCATTCTAGTGATATCTTTACCATCTCTTAAGATTTCGTTTAAGAAGTTTAAGGTTTTTTGGGGTTCTTTATTATGAATTAATAATAATAATTCATTTATAAATCTTCGTGATAATCCACCTGAAACTAAATAAACATCATCTTCAGTAATTTTACTATCACTAAATGATAAAACTTGATCTAAAAGTGATAGCGCATCACGCATTCCACCTTCTGATTGTTTAGCGATTGCGATAATCGCATCTTCAGTGATTTCAAGTTTTTCATTTTTAGTAATTTTAATTAGATTGTCTTCAATATCTTTGTTGTCAATATTTTTAAAATCAAATCTTTGACATCTAGAAAGGATTGTTGCTGGTACTTTATGAACTTCAGTTGTTGCTAAAATAAAGACAACATACTTAGGTGGTTCTTCAAGGGTTTTTAATAAAGCATTAAAGGCTGCCTGGGTTAACATATGGACTTCATCAATAATATAGACTTTATATTTAGCGATTGAAGGGGCATATTTAACTTTATCTCTTAAGTCTCTAATTTCATCAACACCATTATTAGAAGCCGCATCTATTTCAATAACATCAGAAATATCACCTTTTTCAATTCCTAAACAAATATCACATTTACCACATGGTTCATCGGTTGGAGCTTCACGGCAGTTTAATGTTTTCGCAACTATTTTAGCGATTGAGGTTTTACCGGTTCCTCTAGGTCCAGAAAAAAGATACGCATGAGCAAACTTTTCGTGTTTTAATGCGTTTTGAAGGGTTTTTACGATAACTTTTTGACCATAAACTTCACTAAATTTTTTGGGACGATAAGTCCGGTATAACGCTACATAACTCATTGGTTTCCTCTTTCTATAAACATTATATCATATGATGATTTGATTAATTATTTTCCTAAACAAAACTTAGAAAATAATTCATTTAATAAATCACCATAATGATGGTCACCTAAAATATCACCTAATAAATTCCAAGCTCTGGTTAAATCGATCGCATAAATATCGATAGGCATATCATTATTAATTGATGTAATAACGTTTTCTAATGCTTCTTTAGCTTCTTTTAGTTTTTGCATGTGTCTGGCATTAGAAAAATAGTTGAAGTCTTTATTAGTTAAATTATCTAGTTTTAATTTTTTTAAGATTTCTCTTTCTAAATCATTAAAACCCATTTTTTCGATCGTTGAGATATTAACTAAAGTTTCATAGTCTAAGACTTTTGGTAAATCACTTTTATTACCAATAATTATTCTAGGATAATTATTGGTTAATTCGATTAATTCTAAGTCTTCGTTTGTTAAGTTTTCTGATAAATCTAAAACTAATAAAACTAATTCTGAATTAGATAAGGCTTTAATACTTCTTTTAACTCCGATTTTTTCAATTTCATCAAGGGTTTCTCTAATTCCTGCTGTATCAATTAACTCTAAGGTAATTCCACCTAAGTTAACTTTCGCGTTTATCGTATCTCTTGTTGTTCCTGGAGTATCAGTAACGATTGCTCTTTCTTCGTCTAATAATGCATTTAATAAAGATGATTTACCAACATTAGGTCTGCCAATAATAACAGTTTTTACTCCTTCATTAATTAATCTAGTTTTATTTGAATGTTTTAAAATATCATTTAATTCATCGATTAATGATAAGGTTTCGGGGTAAATTATTTCTTTACTCATAACTACAGCGTCATCATATTCAGGATAATCAATGTTAACTTCAATTTTAGCAATTAAATTAAGGAGTTTTTCTTTTAAATTAGTTACTAAGCTTGAGGTTTTTTTGGATAAAGCTTGGTTAGCGACTTTAATGGCATTTAAATTGGTAGCATGGATTAAGTCCATGATTGCCTCAGCTTGAACTAAGTCAATTCTTCCATTTAAATAAGCTCTTTTTGAAAACTCTCCTGGTTCTGCAAGTCTGATTTTAGTTTCTAAAACTCTTTCTAAGACTTGTTCAGTTATTAATATTCCACCATGAGTTGAGATTTCAACAACATCTTCTTTAGTAAAAGATTTAGGTCCTTTAAAAATACTAACCATTACTTCGTCTAATATAGTTTTATCGTTATTTAATATGTGTCCGTAAGTTATTGTATGCGTTTTAACTTTATTTAGGTTAGGGCCTTTAAAGATTTGATTAACTTTTTTAATCGCTTCATCACCAGAAACTCTAATGACAGAAATGCCGGCAGTTCCTAAAGGAGTGGCGATTGCAGCGATAGTATCAAAATTCATTTTTTATCCTTTATTTTAACGTATTATGAACTTCTTTAATAAATTTAGGTAGTTCATCCCAGTTTTTTAAAGTTGCTCCTGCGGCCATTTTATGACCGCCACCTTCAAACTTGTTGGCAAGTTTGTCAATATCGGGTCCATTTGATCTTAGGCGGACTCTAATTGTTTCTTTTCCTTCTTCTTCTAAAAAGATTGCCCAAATAGGATAGCCTTCAATCCCGCCTAATAAATTAACAATTGAACTAGCATCTTCTTGTGATAGTTCAAATTTTTTCTTAATTTCGTTAGTTATTTTTAAATAAACAAAACCATTGTCAGTAATAAAGTTTTCATAGACATAACCTTTATATCTAATCATGTTTAATGTTTCGGTTGATAATTTTGAATCAATATATGTAATATCAGCGCCATGATTTATTAAAAGACCCGCTAGTTCATGAGTTTCTTTAGTAACACCACGATATCTAAATCTTCCGGTATCGGTAACTATTCCTGTATACATTGCGGTTGCACCAACAGATGACATTTTAAGTTTTTTAAATTGAGTGAAAAAATAAGCAATCATTTGAGCACATGAAGGAAAATTAGTATCAACCCAGATATAATCACCATAGTTATCGATCGGTTCATGATGATCAATTTTAATTACTTCTTTTCCAAGTATATATTTAGGGTTTGATACCCGGTCTTTTGTTGCCGTATCAACAACAATTGATAAGGCATCTTCATAAAATGAATCTTCTAAATCATTCGGTATTTTTATATCTGGAGTCCCAACAAAAGACACGTATTCACTAATTTCACTTGTTACATATACTTTTTTATTTGGAAAAGAATTAATAATAATATCTTTTAGCCCAAACTGAGCACCATAACAATCCCCATCTGGTCTTTTATGGCCATAAATAATTATTTTATCGTATTCTTTTATTTTTTTATAAATTGTTTTTAAAATCATAGGACTTTATCCTTTCATCTAAATCGTTTAGTAATAATTTAGCTTCATTAAAATCTTTTAAAGTTGCACCACAGGCATGGAGGTGGCCACCACCACCATATTTTTTGGCAATATCAACAATTCCTACTTTACGGCTTCTTAGTTCAGCAATTACTTTTCCTTCTTCATTTTCGGTGAAGTTTGCCCAAATATATACTTCGGTAATACCGGCCATACTGTTAACAAAACCTCTTGAGATATGATTAAATGTTAGTTTTGATTCTAAGACCATTTTATAATCATTAAAACGATAAGCAACATTATTTTTAGTTAATAAGAAATCTTTAAATTTGTTTCGGGCTAGACGATCACTTAATGATTCTAAATATAGGAAGTCATTTATTTCTTGAAACTCTATTTTATTTTTTGTTAAAATGCTTGCCGCGTATA
>JBBACV010000002.1:0-46733 GCA_041656835.1 Acholeplasmataceae bacterium
TAATTTCATTTTTATCACATGGATTTTTTGTAAAACTAGAAAATAATTTAGAAGTGTTTGTTAGTTTTGATACAATAAACAAACCTTATATATATGACTTTAAAACCTTTAGTTTAAAGATAAGAAAATATAAAACCTTAAATTTAGGTTCTAAAGTAAAGGTAAAGTTATTAAATGTTAATTTAAATGAATTAAAAATAGATTTTATTTTAGTTGATGATAAGTTATAAAAAATAATCTAAAAGATTATTTAGATATGGTAAAATAATTATATGAGTAAAAAAATAAAAGTAATTTCAACCAACAAAAAAGCTACTTATGAATACTTTATCTACGATACCTTTAGTGCCGGTATTAAACTAAGAGGTAGTGAAGTAAAAAGTATTAGAGCTAATAAGGTTTCAATAAATGAATCATATATAACCTTTAAAGATAATGAAGTCTTTATTTTAAATATGCATATATCCAAATTCCCTAATTCATCATATTTTAATCATGATGAAACAAGAACAAGAAAACTTCTTTTAAACCGTCATGAAATTAATAAAATTATTGCCAAAAAAGATCAAGCCGGTTTTACGATTATACCACTAAGAGTTGAACTGCATGATGGTTTAGTTAAAATAGAGATTGCTGTTGCTAGGGGTAAAAAACTTCATGATAAAAGAGAAGCGATTAAAGAGCGTGATCAAAAACGTGAAGCAAGTCAATTATTAAAGAGTAGAAACCGTGGCTAAAATAGGTTTAATGTTAGGTGGCGGTGGTGCTAAAGGTGCATATCAAGTTGGTGTCATTAAAGCTTTATACGAAAGAAAATTAATGAATTCTTTTAAAATCATTTCAGGTACTTCTATTGGTTCAATTAATACGCTTTTAATTATGACCCAAAAAAACTTTAATAACATTAAAGATATTTGGGAAGAAATTGATAGCTCAAAAGTCTTTCAAGAAAAACATAGTTTTTTTGGTAAGGAAAAAAGAGTATTTAATTTAGACCCTCTAGCTAAAACCTTATTTGATAAAATTAGTGTCGATAAAATTAAAAACTCAAAATACCAAGGTTATGCAACTGCCGCTTTAATGGAAGGTAAAGTTACGATGCTACATCAAATTAAAACCGATACTATGCAAAAAGAAGTCTTTCATTTAAACACTACAAAAGAACCTAGAGAAGCGGTATTAGCTTCATCATCAATGCCGATAATATTTGGGCCAACAACTGTTTTAGGGAAAAACTATGTTGATGGCGGAGTTTTAGATAACTACCCGGTTCAACCATTAATTGATGAAGGGTGTAATATTATCTTTTCAATACCGCTTGATAATCGTTTTAACCCTTATTTATATGATCATTTAGATATCAATATTATAAATTTCACTGCACCACAAGTATTTGAAGGAACAGTGATAAAAGACGTTTTAGATGCTCTTAAATTTAATTCGGAATTTAAAGAAGAAAAAGAAGCTTTAGGATATTATACTGCTAATTTAATGATTGATAAACTTTATAACTTAGGAATTATAAAAAACTTTTTAGGGTTTAAAAGAATTAAAAAGCTTAATGACTTTCAAGTTATAAGTTTAAGTAAAGCGGAACAATTATTATTAAAAAATGTTAAAATAGATTAAATAAGATAATGTGGGAGAAAACATATGCAATTTGAAATTAGATTAATTGAAATCATTCAAAAAATAAGAACACCATTTTTAGATCAAGTAATGAAATTATTAACCGAACTAGGTGACAAATTTTTCTTTATTGGGGTTGCCTTATTGTTTTATTGGTTTATTAATAAAAGAGAATCTTTTAAGTTAGTCTTTATTTTTATATTATCAGCAATTGGTATTGTTGGGATTAAAAATATCGCTAAAAGACCAAGACCTTTTATAAATAATCCAGAACTTGGAGTTGGAAGTCCAACAAGTGGCTATTCATTTCCATCAGGACATGCTCAAAATAGTGCTGTTATCGCAACCACCATTTCTAAATCATATAAAATTAAATGGTTAAATATTTTATTAATAGCCCTAATTATTATTGTCCCTTTTACTAGACTATATTTGGGACAACATTATTTAACTGATGTTATTGCTGGTCTTATTATTGGATATTTAGTTACCTTAATTGGATTATTTATCGTTGATAAAATGAAAGATAAAGAAAACATTTATGGTTTATTATTAACAGTTCCTTTAGTTTTAATTTTAGTCGTTATTTCATTTACTGATTTTGACTATAATAATGTTAAAGACTTTTATGTTGCTGTTGGTGGTTTAACTGGTTTTATGATCGGATATCACGTCGATAAAGTTTATGTTAAATACGAATACCGACCTAAGGGCTTAAATATTTTATACCGTTCTTTATTAGGTGGAGTAATTGTTTTAATATTTTATGTAGGATTAAAATCATTATTTGGTTTAATAGCAACAGAAAATGTATATCTAGACTTTATTCGTTATTTCTTAATCGCAATCCTAGGAACAGGTTTGATGAACTTCTTATTTAAAAAAGTAAATATATAAAAAATGGAAATAATTTATAAACATATAAGTGAATTAACTTACGAAGAAATCTTAGAAATATATAACCTAAGACAACAAGTATTTATGCTTGAACAAAAAATATATGTTGAAGATATTGATCAATATGATTATGATTCTTATCATTGTTATATTAAGATTAACAACAAAATTGTTAGTTATTTAAGAGTTATTAAAAAAGATGATGAAGTTTTTATCGGTAGATTATTAACAGTAAAATCAGAAAGAAAAAAAGGATTAGCCAAACTATTAGTAAATTTCGTTAAAAATAAATACGATGTTATTAAAGTATCCTCTCAAGTTAATGTTATTTCTTTTTATAAAGAGCTAGGCTTTAAAGAAATAAAAAACCGATATAAAGAAGCGGGAATCTTCCATCAACTAATGATATATATTAAATAAGTATCCGTAGCTTAATTGGATAAAGCATTCCCCTCCGAAGGGAAAGAGTGTCGGTTCGAGCCCGATCGGATACAAATTTATTAATAATAAAGATACCAAAAATCACTTAAAAGTGATTTTTTTATTTAATAAAAGTAATTTCATATTAATATCACTATTATAAGTTGAGGTGATAAATTAATATGAATAATAAAGAATTAAATGTATTAGAGAAATTAATTAGAATATCAAAAGATGATTATTTTTCATTAACCGATATTGCAAAGTACAAAAATAAAAATAATCCAAAAGATGTAGTTAAAAATTGGTTAAGAAGGAAGGAAACCATTGGGTTTCTTGGTATTTGGGAAAATTAAATAATATATATTTTAAAGGGGTTGAATTCGACTGCTTTAGAAATGAAGCTGGTAAAGACTATTTTATTCTATTATAGGTTACAAATAAAAAAATAGAGTAAAATTTAACATTGGTGACATATTTTAAATAATATTTATTATAATTTATAATATATAGCCATTATTAAGCCAACAACTATGGTGACACTATCAGTGACATTATCCATTATAAAAAAAATATATTTAGCTAAATGATTTAAAAATTTAATTAATTAAATAACATAAACTTAAACAATTATAATTTTTTAGATTAAAAAATTAAATGATATGATAAAATAGATTTGCGATGATTAAGAATAAGTATTTAACCTTAGATTAAAAGAGAATCACTGGTAGGTGAAAAGTGATATCAAAGTTAAAGAAAGCTATCTTATGAGCAGGACTTACCCTAAAGTAAGAAAACAATCAAGGGCACTATATTAAATAATATAGTGAACTAAGGTGGTACCGCGAATTAATTTCGTCCTTAGAAGCTAATACTTTTAAGGACTTTTATATTTTTAAGGAGATAAACATTTATGAAATATATGACTTCAAATGAAATAAGAAAAATGTGGTTAGATTTTTTTCAGTCTAAAAAACATTTAATTATTTCCTCATCATCATTAATCCCTGTTGATGATCCAACTTTACTATGGATAAACTCAGGGGTCGCTTCATTAAAGAAATATTTTGATGGTTCATTAACCCCTAGTAATAAAAGAATGACCAACATTCAAAAAAGTATTCGAACTAATGATATTGATGAAGTTGGTAAAACCTCAAGACACCATACCTTTTTTGAAATGATGGGTAATTTTAGTATTGGTGATTATTTTAAAGAAAAAGCTTTAGAATATGCCTATGAATTATTGTTTTCAAGTAAATGGTTTAATTTTCCCAAAGATAAAATCTACATAACATATTATCCGGATGATTTAGAAGCTAAAGAAATATGGCTTAAATTAGGGATTAACGAGAACCATTTAATTCCTAATATTAATAACTTTTGGGAAATAGGAGTAGGACCATCTGGTCCTAATACAGAGATATTTTTTGATAGAGGATTAGAATACGATAAAAGAGGACCTGAATTAATCGAAAAAGATATTGAAAATGACCGTTATATTGAAATCTGGAACATCGTCTTTTCAGAGTATAATGCCGATCCTAGTTTACCAAGAAGTAAATATAAAGAATTACCAAATAAAAACATTGATACTGGTGCTGGTCTTGAAAGGTTTGCTAGTATTTTACAAAACACTAAAACTAACTTTGAAACAGACCTTCATTATCCGATTATATTAAAACTAGTTGAAATTACTAATATCCCCTATAATGGACAAATGGAATATAAAGTAATCTCCGATCATTTAAAAACCTTAGTTTTTGCAATTAGTGATGGAGCTACCCTATCTAATGAAGGAAGAGGATATGTTTTAAGAAGGCTCTTAAGAAGAGCTATTAAACATGGTTTAAAACTAAATCTAAATAAACCTTTTTTATATTTATTAGTAGATACAGTGATAAATATGATGAGTGATTTTTATCCAAATTTAAAAACATCAGAAGAAATAATAAAAAAAATTATCTTAAGAGAAGAAGAGAAGTTTTTAGAAACCATCATTGATGGGGAAAAACATTTAATTAATTCAATTAAAAATAATCACTTAAGCGGTAAATCAGCTTTTATGCTTTATGATACTTACGGTTTTCCAATTGAATTAACTTTAGAATATGCTTTAGAACATCAAGTTACTGTAGATTTAGAAGGATTTAACGAAGAACTTAAACTTCAAAAAGAAAGAAGTAGGAAAGCTAGAAGTAATACTGATTCAATGGAAAGTCAAGATGAAATAGCTTTATCATTTAAAGAAAAAAGTGAATTTATTGGTTATGATACCTTAGTTACTGAAGCTAAAGTAATTAAAATCTTTAATGAAGGTATCGTCACAGATAAAACTCCTTTTTACGCTACAAGCGGTGGTCAAATAGCTGATAGTGGCTTTATTAATGGGGTTAAAGTTTTAAATGTTACGAAACTTCCAAATGGCCAACATTTACATCATTTAAATATCGATGAGTTTAACTTAGGCGATGACGTTATTTTAAATGTCGATAAAGACACTCGAGATTTAACAGAGAAAAATCATACGGCAACTCATCTACTTCATCAAGCAATTAAAGAAGTTATCGGAAATCATTCCCATCAACAAGGTTCATATAATGGGCCAGATAAATTAACTTTTGATATTAATCATTATGATAATATAACGGATCAAGACATTTTAAAAATAGAAAAAATCGTTAAAGATAAAATTAAAGAAAACATTGAAGTTGAAACTATAATCACTTCACTTGATGAGGCAAAAAAATTAAACGCAACAATGTTATTTGGTGAAAAATACGATAAAATAGTTAGAGTCGTTAAAATAAATGATTTTAGTATTGAGCTATGTGGTGGGACCCATGTTCCAAATACCGGTTTAATAAATGACTTTAAAATCATCAGTGTTGAATCAATTGGTTCGGGAATTTATCGTTTTAACGCGATAACTAATAACATTAAAGACTTAAGTAAATTATATTTAAAAACATACTATGAAACAATTGATTCATTAATTAGAAAAATTAATTCAATTGACGAAGATTTTAAAGTTAAAACTTTAAAAGACTTTAAAAATAGTTATGAGGATATTATTAATATTAGAAAATACATTAGTGAATTATCAGAAACGGTAAAAGAGTTAGAAAAAGATAATCAAGAAAAACTAATTAATAATATCTTAAAAGATGCAGATAAATATATTCCTAGTAAAATTGAACCAACTACTTATATTATTACAAATGATTTATTTAATAATAGTTTAAAACCTTTAATTGATGTTCTCTATGATAAAATTAAAACTGACGTTATAATTTTAATTAACTTAAATGAAAATAAAGCTACCTACTTAGTTAAAACCAAATCATTAGATGCTAGAACTATTATTAAAGAATTAAACCAAGAAACAGATGGAAGAGGTGGAGGAAAACCAGACTTAGCTCAAGGTGGAACTCAAAACCTTAATCTATTAAATAAATATTTAAAAGGAAAAAATATAATTTGAAATACTTAGGAATCGACTTAGGATTAAAAACTTTAGGTCTTGCCATCTCTGAATCAGGAATTATTGCGCAAAGTTTAACAACAATCAGATTTAATAATTCCGATTTTCTTGATGCATTAAATCAATTACTTGATATAATTGATAAATATAAGATTGATATTGTTGTTTTAGGATTACCTAAACATATGAATAATGATTTAGGTGACATCGCCAATCATGTCTTAGATTTTAAAGATAAACTATTATTAAAAAGACAAATTAAAGTTATTACTTGGGATGAAAGACTATCAACTAGAAGTGCTTTAAAATCCTTAAGTGATCAAAAGAAAAAATATAAAAAACAAAAAGCCTTAAAAGATGAAATGGCGGCTCAAATTATTTTACAAAATTATTTAGATTCATTAAATTAAAGGAGAAAATTAAAATGGATGATAATAAACTAACAATTATCACAGATTCAGGTGAGGAAACAGCCACTATCTTATTTACTTTTGAAGATAATGGTAAAAACTACGTTGTCTTTGAACTAGATGAAACGGAAGAAGTATCAGCTGCAATCTTTATTCCTGATGAAAATGGAGATGAAGGTGAACTTATCGATATTGAAACTGAAGAAGAATGGAATTTAGTTGAAGAAGTATTAGAAGATTACTTTAATGAAGAAAACCTTGATTAATGAATTAAAAAACCACTCTCTAACTTCAAATATTCCGATTATTCAAGATGAAGCTCTTAATTATATAAAAGATTTAATAAACCAAAATAACTATCAATCTATTTTAGAAATAGGAACAGCTTATGGGTATAGTGCCATAAGTTTTTCAAATGAAAAAACTGTTATAGACACAATTGAAAAAGATCCTTTTAGAGCTATTGAAGCAAGTAAATGGATTAGTCAAACAAATTATAAAATAAATGTTATTAATGAAGACGCTCTTACATATCAAATATCAAATAAAAAATATGATTTAATATTTATTGATGGCCCAAAAGCTCAATATGAAAAACTATTTTCTAAATATGAAAAAAATTTAACCGAAGATGGAATAATAATTTGTGATAACCTTAACTTTCATCATTTAAAAATAGATGAAGTTAAAAACCGAGGCACCAAAAGATTATTAAAAAAATTAAACGAATTTAAATTATTTTTAATTAATAATCCTTCCTTTCAAACTAAATTTCTTAATGTTGGTGACGGTCTATCAATTTCAAAAAGGATTTTTAAATGATTAAAAAATATACTAAAAACAATCAAACAATTAATTATAAAATTATTTATAAAAAAATCAAAAATGTTTATTTTAGAAATAAAAATGGAATTATTGTAGTTAGTGCCAATAAAAAATTAAACGAAGATTATATTTTAAATTTATTAGATGCTAACTTTGATAATATTTATAACCTATCTATTAATCAAAATAAACCAACAACTAAAACTTATCAACTATGGGGAAGTCCTTTAACTAAGAATGATTTTTATCAAAATCTTAATCAAACTGAAAATAATTATTATAAAATCTTAGAAAAAGAAACATATAAACAAATAAATACTTTAAAACCTCTTTTATTAAAAGCCTTAGAAAAACTTAATTTAAAAGAAGTAGAAATTAAAGTTAAACCATTAAAAAGCAAATTCGGTTCATGTCATATTACTAAGAACTATATAACCATTAATTCATTTCTAGCGAAACTTGAACCTATTTATTTATATTATGTATTAATCCATGAATATGCTCACTTTATTGTGGGTAATCATTCAAAAGATTTTTATGATACCATTAGCTTAGTTTTAAAGGATCATAAAACAATTCAAAAAAGTTTAAGAAAACACATAATTACATTTATCAATTAAAAAAGTGATATAATTAATAAGCAAAACATT
Source organism: Acholeplasmataceae bacterium (assembly GCA_041656835.1). Classification (GTDB taxonomy): domain Bacteria; phylum Bacillota_I; class Bacilli_A; order Acholeplasmatales; family Acholeplasmataceae; genus Acholeplasma. Next base: position 8,316 of record JBBACV010000002.1, read on the forward strand.
GAAGGAGTATTATTATGGCGAGTAAAAAAGTATATGAATTAACTCAAGAAGGATTAAATAGTTTAAAAAATGAGTTAACATATTTAACCGAAGTTAAAAGAAAAGAAAACGTCCAGGCAATTAAAGAAGCTAGAGAACAAGGTGATTTATCAGAAAATGCTGACTATGATGCCGCTAGAAATGAACAAGCTAAAATAGAATCAAGAATTAAAGAAATTGAAATTATTTTAAAAAATGCTAAAGTTATTAAATCCGATGAAAACGATACAACCGTTAGTATCGGAAAAAAAGTAGAATTAACTTTAATTTTAGAAAATGGCAATAAAAAAGACTTCACCTATGATTTAGTTGGTCCCTTAGAAGCTAACCCGATTAACGGTAAAATCTCAACTGATTCACCAATCGGTAAAGCTATCTTAAATAAAGATGTTGATGGTGAAGAACTTCCGGTTAGAACTGAAACTGGTAAAAACTTAAAGGTAATAATTAGAAAAATTATTTAATGAGTATTTATTTAAAATGTATTCCAAAAGAATATTATGAATCAATTGATAAGATAAATTATCTTAATTTAAAAGAGCGTGGTTTTAAAGCTCTTATTTTTGATTTAGATAATACTTTAATTGACTATAATGTTAAAATAATCCCGAATGAAATTATTGATTTTTTAAAGAATTTAGAAAATGACTTTGAAATCTATATCCTCTCAAACTCTCGTGAAAAAAGAGTTAAGAAGGCTGTATCTAACCATTTTAAATATTATTCATTTGCGAAAAAACCTCTTAAATCAGGATTCAAAAAAGTCTTAAAAAACGGCTATAAAAAAAGTGAATACGTCATGATAGGTGATCAGTTAGTTACCGATATTTTAGGGGGAAACCGAATAGGAATCCATACCATTTTAATCGATCCCCTTGATAAAAACACCGAAAAAAACTCAACGAAAATAAATCGCAGAATAGAAAAGTTTATCGTTAAAAAAATAATGAAAAAAGTTCCATTAGAAAAACGAGAAGTATTATTAGATTATGTCAAAAAATATTACTAATTGTCTAGGCTGTGGAGCCTTACTTCAAACAAATAATATTAATCAATCGGGATATGTTTTATCATTAGATCATTTATTTTGTATGAACTGTTTTAAGTTAATGAATTACGGTGATGCCGATTATCACTTTCATCCCGATAAATTACCAAGTTTTTCAAAAAATGATTTAATTATTGTCGTATCATCAATTATGTATGTTGATGTTATGCTAACTTCTAAAATTAAAAAATTAGGGAATGATTATCAAGTTATTTATTTAATAAATCAAATTGACCTTTTACCCAAACATACTAATTTAAATAAAGTAATTGAAAATATTAAAAAAGCCTTTAAAGAATTTCAAGTAAGTTATCAAGAAATTATATTAATGTCAGCCTTAAATCATTATGATATTTTAGAATTAAAAAACTACCTTAAAACGTTTAAATCAAAAAATATTTATTTAATTGGTCTTCAAAATAGTGGTAAAACCACTATTTATAAAGCATTAACCGGCGACTCTAAAGCTTTAAACCTACCTAAAGCTGCCTTAACTCAAAAGGTTTTAAAAAGTGAATATCATGATAAAATAATTTATGATACTCCTGGACTTTATGAAAAAGGATTTCTCCATGAATTCTTTTCATATAAAGACTATCAAAAATACTTACCAATTACTAGGTTTTACCCGAAGGGTGGAACTTTAAATAAAGATGATGTCATTATAATAGGTGGACTATTTATCATCGAAATCATTAAAGGTAAAACTAAATGGTTATTATACGCTAATAAAAGCGTAAAATATCATTTAACAAATAAAAATAAAATTTCAAACTTTTTATCCCCAAATCAAGTTTTTAATCTAAACTTTGATTCATACGGAGAAAGAGATATTAAACTTGATAAAAAAGAAACGTATCAAATAAGAATTGCTGATTTCGCAATTATTCATTTAGATGGTGATATAACTATTAAAATATACACTCACCCTAAATTAAATTATAATATAACGAAAAGCCTATATCGGTAAAGGAGAGATATTTAGTGGAATTACTTAATAAATCAATCAAAATACTCGAGAAAGTTAACGCAGTTAACTTAAAACTTTTTGACTTTAAAGGGAAATCCCCGTTCTTTGACTATTTTTTAATTGGAACTTTAACCGACCGAAAAAGTCAAGCCGCATTAAGTTATTTTAATAGCGAATTTAAGAATGAAATTAAAAATATCGAAGGAAGAAATAACTTAGGATGGGTATTAATTGATTTAGGCGATTTAATCATTCATCTTTTTGGTGAAGAGGAACGTGAATTTTATAACTTTGATGAAAAATTTATGGAGTATCAAAAGGATTTACCTTGAAATTCGAACAACTTTATGATTTATTCCAAAAAGATGTCGACTATCAATCTTTAATTACCCCCTTTTTAAAGTATTTAAAAAAAGATAAACCAATTATTGATGCTGGATGTGGAAGTGGTCATCTGATGAATTATCTTTCAAGCTTAGGTTATGATCTTATTGGAATTGATAAAAACCCTTTAATGTTAAAACTAGCTTCAGAAAGGCTAATTAGTAATAATCAAACTCCTAAACTATTTCAACATAATTTAAATAAAAAAATCCCTTTTAAAGTTAATCAAATTATTTCATTTCTTGATGTAATTAATTATTTTAAAAAACCTGAAAAATTAATTAAAACATTAACTAATGCTTTATTAGTAAATGGGACATTAATTATTGATTTATATAAAGAACCCTTTCGTTATTTAGAAGAAGGAAAAGTTGGTAATTATAATTACTTATGGAAGGTTATTCCTTTTAATAAAAAAATTAAACATATAATAACAATAACAAGTAATGATAATAATTTTAATTATAAATTAACTCAATATATTTATTCATTAGATAAATATTTAAAAATATTTAAAAAATATAACTTATTAGTTAAAAAAGTCTCAGGTTTTGATCACCGAAAACATTATTTCATTTTAAAAAAAGTCAAATAAGTCCTTTTTCATAATTATAGTATGAAGGAGGATTTTTTTTATGAAAAAACAAATCAATTTAATTATTGTCATCTTTGTTATTATCTTAATGGTAATTTTATTTCCTAAACCAAAAGCCTACTCATACTATAAGTCTGAATCAAACTTAAAAGAAGTAGAAATAATTGGGGCGGTAAATAACCCTGGAATTTATTTAGTTCCTGATGGAATTAATTTATCTTACTTAATTAATCTTTCAGGTGGATTAAGAAAAGATGCCGATATTTCAGAATTAAATTTAGGAGTCATCTTATCAACAAATAAATATGAAATCCCAAAATATGAAAATATGAGCGAAGATGTTGTCGTAAAAAAAATAAGTTTAAATCAAGCTAAGTTTAGTGATCTTATTTTAATTCCTAATATTACTGAAGACCGGGCTATAAATATTTTAATTTATAGAAACGATCACGGATCATTTAAAAGTTTAGATGATTTATTATTGGTTAAAGGAATTGGACCAGCAACATTTGAAAAAATTAAAATATATTTTACAATATGATTATTTTTACATCATAGCTTTATTAACTATTTTTTTAATATTAAGCTATTTTAATGCTATTTTTATTATTCCTTTAATAATTCTTGTTATTTTATCTTATCGTCAAATAAACTTAATTTTTACGGGAATATTATTTATCTTTATTTTAATTAGTATTATAAGGATGGATTATGTTCCAACAAAAATAAATAATCATGTTTTAATTACAGATAAAGAGTTTACCGGAAATTATTATAGGTATACAATTAACCATCAATTTAAAAAGTATCAGTTTACTTCAAATAACGTATTTAATAGTGGGGACATTATTAAATTAGAAGGCATCATTGAACCTTTTAAACAAGAAACAATTCCTGGTGGATTTAATGCTAAAACGTATAATTTAAGTAAAAATATTTATGGGGCTATTTATCAAGTAAAAGCGAGAAAGATATTAGGGTTAAACCTTTTTAAGATAAGAGATATTGATAATCCTTTCATTAATTTATTTAAAGATTATAATTTTAATGATATTAAAAACTTAAGTTTTTTATTTTCTTTATCATCAATTCATCTAACATTTTTAATATCTATAATTATTAAATTGTTGTATTATTTAAATATTGGTGATGAAAATAAATATCTTATTATTACAATCTTATTATCATTTTTTTATTTTATTGGTTTAAGTATTTTAATTTTAAGATATTTATTAATATATTTATTTAGACTTATTTTTAAAAAACTAAATTTAAGAATGTCAAATCTTAATTTAAATAGTTTAACCTTTATAATTATTTTAATATTAAAACCATACGCTATATATAATTACAGTTTTATAATTATTTATTTAATGATATTTTTCAATGAATTAATTTCATTTAAAAATAACATTAGTAATATTTTATTAGTACCATTATTATTGATTCCTTTTTTTATCATTTGGCAAAAAGAAGTAGATATTACCTTATTAATTTTTACCCCAGTCTTAATTTATTTAGTTAAATATATTTATATTTGGTTAATCTTAATAGTTTCAATTATTCCATTTTTAAATTTAATTAATTATTTCAATCATTACTTTAATCTTATGATTGAATTTATTAACAATTATAGTTTTAAATTTTATTTTCCGAAATTTAATTTGATTTTAATGGTTATATATTTTGGCGTAATTGCCTATATTTTTAGTTCAACAAAATTAAAGCAGTTTATGAAAAGATTTCAAGTTTTAGTTTTAATTATTATCTTAGGAATCTTAAAAATAAATTTACCCTTAAATGATCAAGTAATCTTTTTAGACGTTGGCCAAGGTGATAGTGCCGTTATTTTTAAAGATAATAAAGTAGTGGTTGTTGATGCCTTTAACGGTGTTACTAATTATTTAAAAACTAATTACGTAAAGACAATCGATTATTTAATTTTAACTCATAATGATTTAGATCATGTAAAAGAGGCAGATGATTTAATCAAAAACTTTAAAATTAATAATTTAATTATTAATAGATATGATGATTATAATTTAAAACACCCCAATTTAATTAAAATTGGAGGTGATAATTTAAATGTTGAAAATGATTTAAAGATTAATTTTTATGGTCCGATTAAAAATTATTTTAATGATAACGATAATTCGGTAGTTTTTAAGATAAGGGTAAATAATTTAAGTTATTTATTTACCGGAGATATTAGTAAAAGCACTGAATTTGATTTAATTAATGAATATGATATGTTTTTAAAAAGTGATGTTTTAAAAGTTCCTCACCATGGTTCTAACACTTCAAGTAGTGAAGAGTTTTTAAATATCGTAAATCCTAAAATCGCTATCGTTAGCGCTTCTTTAAGAAACATTTATAATTTACCAAATGAAAATATCATTTTATTAATTAAACGAATGGGTATTGATTTATATGAAACAAGATATGATGGAAGTATTGTTTTTAAAAATAATAACATTCATACTTATCCGCCTTAAAAGCTTAAAAATAGTGTATAATAAAGGGGAGGGATGATATGGAATTAATTTATTTATTAATCGGTGAAACTTCTTTTTTATTAAATAATAAAATTAATGAAATTAAAGATTTAAATTTAATTGATGATTTTAATCTTTTAAGATTTGATTCTAATGAAGAGGAGATAGACGATATTTTACAAGAGTTAAATACCGTCTCCTTTTTTAGTGATAAAAAATTAGTTATAATAAGAAATGCTAACAGTTTAAAAAGATTTAAAAAAGAAGATCTTCTAGAGTTAGAAAAATATTTAAAAAATCCTAATCCTGATGTGATCGTAATATTTACTAATAGTAATGATATTGAAGATAAACAAATTCAAAAACTACTTGATAAGTATTGTTATAAAGAAAAATTATTAAGTATTAAAAGAGAAGAATTACCTAAATATATTTTAAATCGTTTTAGTGTTGATAATTATATTATTGATAACGACGCAATTAATGCATTAATTGAACGAACAGAAATAAATCAAGATTTATTAGAAGTAGAAATCACGAAATTAAAAACTTATAAACTAAAGGAAAAAATTATTAATGAAGATGATGTCATTAATTTAGTACCAAGAACTTTGGAAGATAATATTTTTCACTTTTCACAAATGTTTTTAAGAAATGAAGTTAATAAATATATGTTAATTTATCAAGATTTAATTAGTTCAAAGATTACGCCACTAACGATCTTAAATCATTTATTTAATAATATTAATTTAATTTTACAAGTAAAAATATTATTAAATGAAAGATATACGCAAAATATGATTAGTGAAAGATTATTAATTTCAAGTGGAAGAACGTATTATTTAATGAAAGATGCTAAAACCCAGTCAATAAAGTTTTTAGAAAATATAATAAAGGAGTTAGCAACCTTAGATTTAAACATAAAATTAGGTCTGCAAGATGAAAGAGTTGGTCTTGAGTTGTTGCTGTTGGGAAAGAAAAATGAAGTTAGATTATAATAAAATATTGATTTTTGATTTTGAAACAACGGGATTAAATTACCGTTTTAATAATATTATTGAAATAGGTGCCATTCTTTTAGAAAAAAAGGATGATTCATTCGAAGTTATTGAAGAATTTAATGTCTTTATAAAACAAGATGAACCATTACCAGCTAAAATAATTGAAATAACTAATATAACTGATGAAATGTTAAATAATGAAGGTATTCCTGAACAAGAAGCATTTATTAAGTTTGATAGTTTAATTGATGATAATACTTTATTGGTAGCGTATAATTTAGCTTTTGACATTGGCTTTTTAGGAGCTTTATACCAAAAGTATCATAATGTAAATTATTTAATTAATAATGACATCCTAGATGCAATGGCTGTTTATAAGGACCGTTATAAATTTCCCCACCGTCTAGAAAGTGCTTTAACAACTTTTAATATCATTAATGAAAGAGCACACCGTGCGATCGATGATGCTAAAACAACATTTTTACTGTTAGAACAATTAGCTTTAGAAAACAACAATTTATATAAATACATTAATGTATTAGGTTATAATCCTAGATATGGAGCACCTAAAGTTAAAGTTTTAAAACAAGGAGTAAAATTCATTGCTCAAGGAATGAATGGTTTTAGAGAAATCGAGAAAAGCTATTTAAAATAAAAAAAACACCCTAACAGGTGCTTAATTTAAAGTATTAAATAACTTATCAAATGCTGACTTATGTCTAGCAACAAAGTTTTTATGGAAAATACCTTTTGCTTGTCCCATATCTAATTTTTTATGGACATTAGATAACGTTTTTGCTGATTTTTCTTTATCATTAGCTTCAACAGCATTTTTAAATGATTTCACTGCAGATTTATATGAAGATTTAAAAGAAGCATTAGCTTGACGACTTTTCTCATTAGTTTTGTTACGCTTGATTTGTGATTTAATATTAGCCATAAATTTCCCTCCTAATTAACACATCTCATTTTAACAAATACCAGATTAAAAAGCAATAACAATCACTTTATTGTGATAAAATGTAATTAGGTTTATATTAATATCAAAGGACTTATAATATGACAACTGCGAATAAATTAACAATCTTAAGAGTAATATTAATACCGGTAATGATTGTGGTAATTTATATTGAAAAATTAAATAATTTAAGTGTTGGTTTTCTAAATTTAAATTACGCCCAATTTATTTTTTTAATTCTTTTTTTATTAGGAACATTAACTGACTTTTTAGATGGTTATATTGCGAGAAAATATAACCAAATAACAACATTTGGTAAGTTTTTAGATCCAATTGCTGATAAGCTATTAGTTTTTGTGGCATTATTATATTTAATGTTAATTGATGAATCAAGAGTTCCATTATGGAGTGTTATGATTATTTTAACAAGAGAATTTATTGTTACAGGGATTAGATTGATTGCTGTTGGTGATGGGAATGTAATTGCTGCATCAGTTTGGGGTAAATATAAAACCGCCTTTTCAATGATTGCAATCATATGGATGTTATTTAATGATTTTAATTTAAATCCTATTTATGGAAATATTTTATATTATATCGCAGTCTTTTTAACACTTTATTCAGGCTTAGATTATTGTTTTAAAAATAGAAAATCTATTTTTAAAAACATTTAAAAAGTTTTTTAAAGACTTTCACACTATTATAGATTAGGAGGAATATGAAATGAGCGATAAAAAAAATTTAGCCTTAGAACAAACTCTTAAACAAATTGAAAAACAATTTGGTAAAGGATCGGTTATGAAACTAGGTGATGAGGCAGATCATAGTTTAGAAGTAATACCATCGGGATCCTTAGCTCTTGATATAGCTTTAGGAATTGGTGGATACCCAAGAGGTAGAATCATTGAAGTATATGGACCAGAAAGTAGTGGTAAAACTACTTTAACGCTTCACGCAATGGCAAGTGCCCAAAAATATGGTGGTGTGGTTGCTTTTATTGATGCTGAGCATGCCTTAGATCCAGTATACGCTAGAAACTTAGGGGTTGATTTAAATAATTTAATTTTATCTCAACCGGATACAGGTGAACAAGGTTTAGATATAGCTGAAGCTTTAATTAAAAGTGGTGCAATTGATTTAATCGTAATTGACTCAGTTGCTGCTTTAGTCCCTGAAGCTGAAATTGCTGGTGATATGTCAGCAAATCACGTTGGACTTCAAGCTAGAATGATGAGTCAAGCGATGAGGAAATTATCAGGGGTAATTTCTAAATCTAAAGTTGTAGCTATCTTTATTAACCAAATTAGAGAAAAAGTTGGAATTATGTTTGGTAACCCAGAAACTACTCCAGGTGGTAGAGCTTTAAAATTCTTCTCATCAGTAAGACTTGAAATAAGAAGAGCAGAAGCAATTAAATCAGGAACTGATATGACTGGAGTTAGATCAAACATTAGAGTGGTAAAATCAAAAGTATCGCCACCTTTAAAAAATGCCTTAGTTGATATTATGTATGGAACTGGAATTTCAAGAAGTGGTGAAATACTTGATTTATCCGTTAATATCGGCCAAATTGATAAAAGTGGTTCTTGGTATAGTATGGGTGATGAACGTTTAGGTCAAGGAAGAGACAATGCTAGTAAGTATTTAGAAGAACAACCAGAACTATTAGATAATCTTGAAAAAGAGATCAGAAAGCACTATAATTTAAAATAAATAGCTAAAACATCAAAAAATTACTATAAGATTTTAGTGATTGATAGTAATATTTTGTGGTAAAATGAAAATAAGGAATGACAATCAATTGTTTTTCTTTATTTTTTTTGTATTAAAACAAATAAAAGGAGCAAAAATGAATATAAATATTTATGATACTAAAGATAAATTATATGATGCTGTTTTAGATCTATATATTAAGTCTTTAAATGAAAATCCTAAAATGACTTTAGGACTTGCCACAGGAAGTACCCCTATTCCTCTTTATGAACGTTTAATTAAAGCTTATCAAAATAAATTAATAAGTTTTAAAACTATTAAAACCTTTAATTTAGATGAATATTTAGGATTAGAACAAGAACATGATCAAAGTTATTATCATTTTATGAAGGAAAATTTATTTAAACATATCGATATTAATTTAAATAATGTTTTTATTCCAAGTGGTAAATTATCAGATGTTGATAAATCAATTAGTGAATACCGAAAACTATTAAAAGAAAATCCAATTGATATTCAACTCTTAGGTTTAGGTAGTAATGGACATATTGCATTTAATGAACCTAAAACTTCTTTTTTATCCAAAACCCAAGTCGTTCAATTAACAGCTGAAACAAGAGAAGCAAACGCAAGATTCTTTGATTCAATTGATGATGTTCCTACAAAAGCTATTACAATGGGAATTGATGAAATCATTAAAGCTAAACAAATAGTTATAATAGCTACAGGTAATCATAAAGCTGATGCTGTTTTTAAAATGATAAATGGAGAATTAACTGAAGACTTACCAGCATCAATCTTACAAACTCATAATAACGTGTTAGTCTTTTTAGATAAAGATGCGGCAAGTAAATTAAAGGAGAATAATAAAAATGGGAAATAAAAATTACAATATTGGCTTAAAATTAGATAAAAACTTTACCCCGGCGGTTTTATACATTAATGATCTTAAAAAAGAAATCTTAAAAACAGATGATTATAATAAAGTATCCATCGTTATTGAAAGAATGGATGGTTATAATGAATCATATGAAACGGTTGTTTTTGGTGATAATAATAAAAGATTTGATGAAAACATTTTTTATTTAGAAAGATTAATTAAATCCTTATTATGGATTTATGGTGGTTTTAAAATAACAATTGTTGGTAGTAAAAAAATATATGAAAATTTAAAACCTATCTTTACGGGAGGAAAACGTAAATTTGATACTGAATTTATGACACGTATTTATGAAGAAGATTTTAAATTCTTATATAGCGATACATTACCAAATATTAAAAAAGGTGATCAAGCAATCGGAAAACATTTAGATGGTTACCGAATTGGTTTTGATGCTGGCGGTTCTGATATGAAAGTATCAGCAGTCGTAAATGGTGAATCAATTCATAGTGAAGAGATAGTATGGCTTCCTAAAGTAAATAAAGATCCAATGTATCATAAAAAAATGATTAGAAAAGCAATCTATAAGGCTGTTGAAAAGCTACCTAAAGTAGATGCTTTAGGGGTAAGTTCTGCGGGAGTATATATACATAATGAAGCTAAAGTAGCCTCTTTATTTATTGAAGTTCCCTTAGACTTATTTGAAAAACATGTTAAAAATATTTATAAAGATATTGCCAAAGAATTAAACGTACCATTAGTTGTAGCTAATGACGGTGATGTCACCGCATTAGCTGGTTCAATGAGTTTAGGTAAAAATAGTTTATTAGGTATCGCAATGGGAACGAGTGAAGCAGCTGGTTATGTTAATGAAAAAGGAAATATTGTTGGTTGGTTAAACGAATTAGCCTTTGTACCGGTTGATTATCAAGAAAATGGTCCGAATGATGAATGGAGTAATGATATTGGTTGTGGAGTTAAATACTTTTCCCAAGATGCTGTCATTAGATTAGCTGAAAAATCAGGAATAACATTTGATGAAACTTTATCTCCGGCAGAAAAATTATTAATCGTTCAAAACCTTGATTCAAATAGTGATATATATAAAACTATTTATCATACAATGGGAGTTTACTTAGGATTTGGTTTAGCTTTATATCGTGAGTTTTATGACTTTAATGATATATTATTATTAGGAAGAGTTACCTCAGGAGTCGGTGGACAAATCATGATTAAACAAGCAAAAGAAACCTTAAAAGAATATTTCCCAGAGTTAAGTAAAACTATTACCTTTAACTTACCTGATGAATGGACCAGACGGGTGGGACAATCGATTGCAGCTGCAAGTTTAGTAAAATTATAATAAAAGGAAAAAATATAAATGAATAAATATAATGATAAAACAAAATTCTTTATTCCTGATGATAAACCTTTTAATGAAGCCATTAAAAGAACAACTCATATGGGAATAGTTGCCCATCATGATGATATTGAAATATTAGCTTATGATGGTATTTTAAAATCATTTCAAAACCCAAATAAATGGTTTATGAGTGTTGTTGTTACTGATGGTAGAGGTAGTGCTAGAGGTGGAGCATACGCAAATTATACTGATGAGGAAATGGCAAACATAAGAATTTTAGAACAAAAAAAAGCAGCAATCATTGGTGAGTACGGACTTCAAGCATTTATAAATGCTAAAAGTAGTGAAACTAAAGATCCTAAAAATACCGAAGTTATTTTAGAAATGAAAAAAATGATTGAAGATGCTAATCCTAAAGTTATCTATACTCATAATTTAGCTGATAAACATGACACTCATATCGGAGTCGTTACTAAATTAATTAAAGCAATCAGAATGATTGATAAATCAAAAAGACCACAAAAATTATATGGGGTTGAAGTATGGCGTGATTTAGATTGGTTATTAGATAATGAAAAAGTATCATTTGATGTAAGTGGTAGACCTAACTTAGCAAATGCATTAGTTGAAGTATTTGATTCTCAAATTGATGGTGCTAAAAGGTATGATTTAGCAACCATCGGCCGTAGGCTTGCAAATGCAACCTTCTCATCATCACATGCAGTTGATAATGCTGACAGCTTAATTCACGCGATGGATTTGACTCCATTAATTGAAGATGATAATTTAGATTTAATAACCTTTATTACGGATGCAATCGATCGTTTTAAAGATGATGTTAAAGAAAAGATTAACCGGATCGGATAATTTATTTAAAAAAATAGGGATATCAAATTTTGATATCCCTTTATTTATTCTTTTTCGTCATCAATAATATTTGATGGAATAATTTCTTTTAAATTGTTTTTAAAATAATTAGATTTATTATCGCTTCCAATTCCAAGTTCTAAGTCATATGATACTTTAGCATATAAAATTGGACTATTCACCGTAACAAACCATAAAGGTCTTTTAGGAAGGTATTGATTAAAAGCGACTGTTTGATTAGAACTATAGTTAGTACTTAAATTAAAAGTCTTAACATCACTTTTAGCATCAAACCAGTCAGTTTGTAAAATAAGACTTAAAGACACATTTGAAACATTTGAATTTCCTTTTTTAACATATTTAGCTTGAAAGATGTAATTACCTCTTTCATCTTCATGTTCAGGATCCTTAACATCATAAATAGGTTTTTTAATTGACATTACTTTTACTTTAACAATTAAATGATCCATTTCAAAGTTTATTTCATAATGTTCTTTTTCATCTTCAATTGTTATATAACTTGATTTAAAGTTTTTAATTGTTTTATCATTAAAAACAACTTTTTGATATTTAGTATAATTAACGACATAAAGAGTTGTAATTGTAATTAAGGGAATAACAAATAAAACAGCGATTAATAATATCATTAAACGGTATTTTAATAACCATTTACTAATACTAGATTTTGGCTTATCAATAATTTGCATATAATATCTCCATTTCTATTCTAATTTATTATACAACATTTTGTTAATAAAAATCTAATTATTATAAAATAATGATTTTATTATAAAAAAACATAAATGACTCTTAACAAATTTTATAATAATTTTACATAATACTAATATAATTGACTTAAAAATGATTAATCGTTATAATATTATTAGTACATTAGTACTAAGAACATTTTATTAAATTTTTTATAAATAAATATGGAGGTAAAAAAGATGTTTAACACATTATTTAGTATCGATACTCCAGCTTTAATTACCTTCATTTTGCTAATTGTCATTTTTGGCGCAATAGGCGCCTTAGTTGGTTACTTTATTAGAGTTAGAACTCATGAAAAGAGTTTAACTGAATCTAAAATACAATACGAAAAAATAATTGAAGATGGCAAAAGAGAAGCTTCAAGGATTTATAGAGAGCAAATCCAAGAAGCCAAACAAGAAATTCAACAAATGCGTCAAGAGTTTGATAGTGATATTCGTGAAAGACGAACTGTTATCGTTAGTCTTGAAGAAAAAGTCACTGAAAGAGAACTAGCTTTAAATAATCGTTTTGATTATTTAAACAAGCGAGAAGAAAACCTTAATCAAAAAGATGAAAAACTCGATAAACGCAGAGCCGAACTTGATGCTCTACATAGCAAAGTGGAAGAATTAGTTGCTGAACAAGAATCAAAATTAATTGAAATAGCTAATCTTACTCATGACCAAGCTAAAGAAATAGTTATGGATGAAGTAAGAGATAAAATGGCAAATGAAACAGCACTTTACATTCGGGATGAAGAAGATAAAGCTAAAAATATCGCTTTAACAAAAAGTAAAGAACTTATGGCTAATGCCATGCAAAGATATGCAGCTGAAACAACTTCAGAACGAACCGTCACCTTAGTTAACATCCCTAATGATGATATGAAAGGTAGAATTATTGGTAAAGAAGGAAGAAACATTAGAACTCTAGAAGCTCTCACCGGAGTTGACTTAATTATCGATGATACACCAGAAGCAGTTGTTTTATCAGGATTTGATCCAATTAGAAGAGAAATAGCTCACAGAGCTTTAACAATTTTAATTCAAGATGGTAGAATCCATCCCGGTAGAATTGAAGAAGTAGTCGAAAGAGCCAGACTAGAAATTGAAATGTATATTCGTGAAGCTGGTGAAGAAGCTGTCTTTAAAACCGGAGTTGGTAGAGTCCATCCAGATTTAATAAAACTATTAGGAAGACTTAAATTTAGAACTTCGTATGGTCAAAGTGTTTTAAAACACTCAATTGAAGTTGCTTTCTTAGCAGGAAGATTAGCTGCCGAAATCGGTGAAAACGAAATCCTCGCAAGAAGAGCAGGATTATTCCATGATATCGGTAAAGCCATTGATCATGAAATGGAAGGTTCTCACGTTGATATTGGTGTCGATATTATTAAAAGATATAATGAACCAAAAGAAGTCATTGATGCAATCGCTTCTCACCATGGTGACAAAGAAGCTGAATCAATTATCGCAGTCTTAGTTGCGGCAGCAGATGCCTTAAGTGCGGCAAGACCAGGTGCTAGAAGCGAATCTATGGATCAATATATGAAACGCTTAGAACAATTAGAACAAATCTCTAACGATACAGAAGGGGTTGATAAATCATATGCAATCCAAGCCGGACGTGAAGTTAGAGTAATCGTAAAACCAGAAAAAGTTGATGATCTAGGAATTGTTAATTTAGCCAGAAAAATTAAAGAAAAAATTGAAAAGAACATGACTTATCCTGGTACTATTAAAGTCACAGTAATTAGAGAAAAGAGAGCTACTGACGTAGCAAAATAAAACAAAATAAGGATTTTAATCCTTTTTTGTTTTATAATAGACATATGAAAATTTTATTTATTGGTGATATCTACGGAGAACCTGGAGTTAATTACTTAATTGAAAATCTTAAGTATCTAAAACAAGAATATCACCCCAACTTAATTATCGCAAACGCCGAAAACTCTTCAAATGGAAGAGGAATCAACAAAGAAATATATAAAAAACTAATGAAATCAGGAGTTAGTCTTTTAACCATGGGTAACCATACTTGGAAAAATCCCGCATTAAAAACATTTATTGAAGAATCTAATATTATTAGACCAATTAATGATGGTTCAAACTTAGGGGTTGGATATAAAGTTATTAACTATAATAATATTAAAGTATTAGTAATTAATGCTTTAGGAGTCGCCTTTATGAATGAAAAGTATGAAGCACCTTATTTAATGATTGAAAAAGTTTTAAATGAAATTCCTCATGATTACTCTTTTTTAGATTTTCATGCCGAAGCTACGGCTGAAAAAATAGCTTTAGCCTATTATTTAGATGGAAAACTAGATATGATGGTAGGAACTCATACCCATGTTCAAACAAATGATCAAAATATCTATCCTAAAGGATTGATGTATATTACGGATGTTGGCATGACAGGGCCTAAATACGGAGTTATTGGGGTAAAAAAAGAAGTAATAATTAACCGTTTTATTTTTGGAGGTAAAGAGCCTAATGAAGTCGCTAAAGGTCCAAGACAATTAAGTGCTGTCTTATTTACTTTAACTCCGAAAAAATCGATTAAAAAGATATATTTGAGTGAAAACTAAAATAAAATATTAAAAGACACAATAATACTACAAAATAATTAAACAAATATGTTATAATTATTATATAGATAATTTTAGGAGGCTAAAATGGCTTTATTTGACAAAGATTCCAACTTAAACGTTGGTGAAAAGAAATATAATGTTAGTGAATTATTAAAACATCTAATGCATTTACCAGGGGACTTTCTTGTAAATTTCTTAAAAGAAATAGGTTTAACTATTCCTAGGAAATTAAGAATGGGAGTACTTAAAAATGTTTTAAAAGAGTCAGTTTTAAACACTATTGAGGAAAGGAAAACTCTCGCTGATGAAATGGGTTACCGTTTAACGTGGTTTTCACGTTATACAGACACCCAGCTAGTAAATTTATTAGAGTGGTATAAAGATTTAGACCTTCAAATGGAATATCTAAATCAATTTTGGGCAGCCTTATTAAATTACTTTATTGATAAGGGCGTTGCTAATGAACAACTACAACAATTATTTAATCACGCTTTAGGTTTAAAAAATGCAGCTAAAGTTTCGACAAAAGACTTTAATAAAGTGTTAAATGATGTTTTATATGATGATGAAGGCGAAATTGATGGGGTTACACCAGAAAACTTTAGACCTGTTTTATATAAATCATCAACTTTAACTGAACTTAGAGAAATAGGACGTAAATATAACGCTCCAGTTCCATTAAGATTAAAGAAAAAAGAACTATTAGAGGTTATATTTAATAAACTTGAAGAAAGAAATGAATTAACTGAAGATTTAAAAGTTAAATTACCAAAACAAAATATTATTCTTTTAGAAAGATATGCTAAAGATCATAAAATCTTAGCTTCAACTGATTTAAAAAAGGAAGAGATCATTGAATACATCTTATCAAATGCCAAAGAAACAAGAGAAAAATATTTTGTTCCTCAATCATCAGCTGCCTATGAAATGGAAGTTGAAGACGTTGAAGAAACAGCTCCGGCAATTGAAACTACCCCAAAAGAAGAACCGAAAGTAGAAGAGGTAGAAGAAGTAAAAGAAGTTGTTCAAACATATGTTCCAGGACCTCAAATAGATTACCGTCCTGAAATAGACAGGCTATCTAAATCTTTTGAATCATTAGTTGATGCTTTAGCTAAGAAAGATTTTGTTATTAACATTAATGCAAGCCCACAAGTTCATATGGAAAGTCAAAAACATGAAGAACCTAAAAAGATGGTTATTGAAGAAGACTTAGAGATTGCTTCATTAAATAATAAAGATTTAGTCGCTGCATTATTTAGCGAACCTGATAATTTAACTTTAAAAGTTGAAGAAGAAGCAGAAGAATTACCTGAAGTAGTTAAAGAAGTAATCTTATCAAAAGAAAAAGAAGCACCAAAAGAAGAAGTTTTAGAAGAAAAAATCGAAAAGAAAACAAAAGTTAAGTATCCAATGTCTAATTTATTATTAACATTTGCAGCTTTATTTGCTTTCTTATCAATGTTAGTATGGTTAGGGGTTGCTGTTATAGCATCACCTTGGTATTATCATTTAGATTTAGTAGCTCCATATATTACTTTTTATGATATTGAATCATTAAGAACGATGTATTTAATGGGGGGACCTTTAGTCTTAGCATTAATTAACTTTATTGCTTTAGTAAGATTAAAATCATCAAATGTTAAACGTCTTGAAGCATTTATTTATGGTTTATTATTATTACCGGCTGGACTAGTTATCTCTGGTGTCTTTGCACTATTAGCTACTTTTAGCCGTGGTAAAGTAGTAACTAAAAAAGAAGTAGCTAAAAAAGATTTAAAAACTTCAAAACCTAAAAAAGTTAAAGTTGCTAAACCAAGATACGAAATGGCTGAATGGTTATTATTCTTTGCGAGTTTCTTTGCTTTTCTTAGTGCTATCCTTTGGATTGGTATTTTAGTAATCGCTATTCCAGCAGTTAACCAACTAGGTACGATTGCCCCGTATATTCCGTTTTATGATATTATGACCATTAAAACCGAATACGTATTAGGTGCATCTGGTGTCCTTGCCGTCTTAAATCTATTATTTGCTGTAAGATTTAAAACTAAAGATGTTTCTAGATTTGAAGTATTTATCTTAAGTTTATTAACATTAGTTTCAGGATTTGTTATTACCGGAGTCTTTGGTTTATTAGCTCTTGTTAGTAAAGGAAGAAGAAAACCTGAAGTTTTACCTAAAGACACCACTAATGAACTTGCCCTTGCAATCAACAATGTTGCGACCAACTTAAAATATTTAAAACCAGGTGGTAAATCAACAGCGAAAAGTTTCTTTATGATAATCTTTGTCTTAGTCTTTATTGCTTTCCTAGCCTTAATCGGATTATATCTCATTTGGAGATTACCAGGAACTAATGGATATCAAAACATTGATATTCTAAACTTTGGCGATATCTTAAAGAATATTATTACTAGCATCTTTGGAAGTTCACACTTTTAATAAAATTTAAGTTTAAAGGATATTTATGGTAACTAAAAAATATACGCCAATGATCCAACAATATCTTAAAATTAAAGAAGACTACGCGGATGCGATAGTCTTTTTTAGATTAGGTGATTTTTATGAAATGTTTTTCGATGATGCAATCATCGCTTCAAAAGTATTAGAGATTGCTCTTACAAGGCGTGATGCTGGTGAAAAAATTCCTATGTGTGGTGTTCCCCATCATGCGGTTAAACCATATATCCAAAAACTAGTGTTAAATGGATTTAAAATAGCGATTGCTGAACAAGTAACAGAGCCAGGTAAAGGCTTAGTTCTGCGTGAAGTTGTTAAACTAATAACTCCAGGAATGATTATTGATGATGGTATCTTACCAAATCAAGACTTTAACTTTATCGGTTCAGCAATGCTAACTGAGTTTGGTTATTCTTTTTCATACATTGATATTTCAACGGGAGATTCATTTATTATTAATAACTTAACTAAAAAAGATTTATACGATGAAATTAAAAACATTTCCTTAAAAGAAATAATTATAACTAATAAATCAGACTCAGAATTAACTAACTACCTAGAAAATCAAAACATTTTAATCACTATATACGATAACTTAGAAACCAATAACCTTACTTTAACTAAAAATATTAATGATAAAGAAACAATTAAAGTCGCTAATCTTTTAATAAACTACTTAGAAAATGAAAGTAAAATACCTCTTCATCATTTAATGCCATTTGTTGTTAATGAAACCAATAACTTTATTAAACTAGACAGTAAAGTCTTAGAACACTTAGAATTAATCGACTCATTATCTAAGAATAATAAATCTACTTTAATTTATTGGCTAGATAATACTAAAACAGCCATGGGATCAAGACTCTTAAAATACTATTTAACCCATCCCTTAAAAAACAAAACTTTAATTGAAGAAAGATATGATCTAATTAATGCATATTTAAAACATGAACCAAGAACTGACTTATTAGAGTCTCTTAATAACATCTATGACATAAATCGTTTAGTCGGTAGAATCTCATCTAACAATGCTAATGCCAGAGACTTAATTCAATTAAAGTTAACATTAAAAGAAATTCCTAATTTAAAAGAAACTCTTTTAAAATTTGATAATGACATTTTAAAAAAAGTTTCATCAAACTTAGAAAACTTTGATGAAATAACCGACCTATTAGAAAACTCTATTATTGATAATCCTCCGATACTAATTAAAGAAGGTGGATTAATTAAACCGGGATTTAATGAAAAATTAGATGAATTAAATAAAATAGCTAAAAAAGGTTCACACTGGTTAGATGACTTTATTGAAAAAGAACGTGAAAAAACTGGAATTAAAAACTTAAAAGTAGGCTATAACCGAGTCTTTGGATACTATATTGAAGTATCCAAAGGAAATATTCCCTTAATTAAAGATGAATATGGCTACATTAGAAAACAAACTCTAAGTAATAGTGAAAGATATATAACCGATGATTTAAAAGTTCAAGAAGAAATATTAACAACCGCCAAAGAAAAATCAATAAATTTAGAATATGAACTATTTTTAGAAATTAAAGATGAAGTTTTTAAAGAATTAAATAAACTACAAATTTTAAGTAAAACAATTGCTGAAATAGATGTCTTTTTAAATCTCGCAATTATTAGCGAGAAATACAACTACATTAGACCTAAACTAAACAACAATAAAATAGTTGAAATAGAATTAGGACGTCATCCGGTTGTTGAACGTCATGTTGAATTTATCGCTAACCATATTACAATGATGCCTGATGAAATATTTGTTTTAACAGGACCTAATATGAGTGGTAAATCAACTTATATGAGAATGTTTGCTTTAATCGTAATTATGGCTCAATCAGGATTTTATGTGCCAGCCTATAGTGCTAATATTCCTATCTATGATGCTATTTATACAAGAATTGGAGCCTCTGATGATATATCAAGTGGTAAATCAACTTTTATGGTTGAAATGGTTGAAGCCAATGAAGCTTTAAGTAATGCTACTGCTAATTCATTAATATTATTTGATGAATTAGGAAGAGGAACATCAACTTATGATGGTCTCGCTTTAGCCCAAGCGATGCTTATTTATATTAATTCAAAAATTAAAGCTCAAACAATCTTTTCAACTCACTATCATGAATTAACTAACCTCGCAAACAACTATAAAAACATTACTAACATCCATGTTAAAGCTAAAGAAGATAAACATAAAATGGTATTTTTATATCAAGTTGAAAAAGGAGCTTCAAATAGATCATATGGTATCGAAGTAGCATCTTTAGCTCACTTACCGCAAAAAGTCATTAAAGATGCCTTTAAAATCTTAAATGAATTAGAGAAAAATCATAAAGATAATCAAATTGATTTATTTAGTTTAGATGAAGAACCAAAATTAGAATATATTATGCCAATTGAAATTAGTGAATTAGTTGATGAACTAAATAATTTAAATTTAGATAACTTAACGCCGATTGAGGCGTTAGTTAGACTAAAATATTTTCAAAATTTATTAAAAAAATTAAAATAAGGAACATAAATGTCAAATATTAAAATAATGGATATGGTTTTAGCGAATATGATTGCTGCTGGTGAAGTAATTGAAAGACCAGCATCAGTGATTAAAGAATTAATGGAAAACTCCATTGATGCTAATGCTACTACCATTAAGGTTGAAGTTAATAATATCGGATTAGACTCAATTATTGTAACTGATAATGGTTTAGGAATGAATAAAGATGATTTATCTAAATCATTTCTTCGTCATGCAACTTCTAAAGTCATTAATAAAAATGATTTAGAAAGAATTAAAACTTTAGGTTTTAGAGGCGAAGCCTTAGCGGCGATTGCCTCGGTATCAAAACTAAATTTACAATCTAAAACAAAATTAGAAACAGGTAATTATATTAAAGTTATTGATTCAAAAATTACTGAAGAAGGAATTGTTGGCATCAATCAAGGAACTAAAATCATTGTAAGTGATCTTTTTTATAATACACCCGCAAGATTTAAATATTTAAGGAGTGAAACTGCTGAAAGAAATGCCATTATTAATATTTTTGAAAAAATTGCTTTATCTAATCCCCAAATTTCTTTTAAATTAATTATTGATGAAAAAGAAATTAAAAGAACATTTGGAAATAATAACATCACCAGTTTATTAAAAGAAATTTATGGAAACATTACTAAAGGATTAAAACATTTAGAAACAAATATTAGTAAAGTAAAAATTAATGCTTATTTAATAAACCCGGAATATACTAGATCTAGAAAAACAGATATAAACATCTTTATTAATAATAGATACATAAGAAACTATTTACTTGAACAAGCTATAATTGATGGCTATAATACCTTTTTAATGACGAATAAATATCCAATTGCCTTAATCTATTTAAATTTAGATCCAAGTCTTTTAGATGTAAATGTTCACCCCCGAAAAAGTGAAGTTAAACTAGCAAATGAAATGTTAATTTCATATGCCCTAACTCCTTTAATAAAGGAAACTTTAGAAGAGGGTAACCTTCCAATAAAAGAACCTTTATTTAAAGATATAAATGATTATAAAATAGAACAATTTGATTTATTTAGTGTAGCCCATGAATTAAATGAAGAAGAAGTATTTAAACAAGAAACTCTTTCACCTAGACTTCCGAAACTAAATTATATCGGTACTTTATTTGGAACTTATTTAATTTTTCAAGATAATTATGGGATGTATTTAATTGATCAACATGCCGCTGCTGAAAGAGTAAGATATGAATATTACGAATATAAAGTAGGAAAATTAAATAATGATTATTATGAATTAATTGTTCCTTATGAACTTAATTTAAATACTGAGGCAATTAATACTTTAAATAGTTATCAAGATAAATTAAAAGAGCTAGGCTTTAAATTTAAAAATAATGAACTTATTGCTCATCCCGTCTGGTTAAGAGAAACTGAAATTGAAAACTCAGTTAACTCAATTATTAATCAGTTAGATAATTATGAAGCAATTGATTTAAAAAAACTAAGAAATGATCTTGCTAAAGATGTCGCCTGTAAAAGTGCTATCAAAGCTAATCATCAATTATCAATTAATGAAATAAACCATTTAATGAAAGAACTATATGAAACTAAAAATCCGTATACGTGTCCTCATGGAAGACCGGTATTAATTAAACTAACAAACTACGATATAGAAAAAATGTTTAAAAGAATTGTATGAAAAAAGTTATCGTTATTACCGGACCAACCGCTAGTGGTAAAACAAGTTTATCAATTAAATTAGCTAAATTTATTAATGGTGAAATAATTAACGGTGACTCGGTTCAAATTTTTAAAGAATTAAATATCGGTTCAGCCAAAATTAAAGAAGAGGAAAAGGAAAACATCAAACATCATCTTTTTGATATATTAAGTATTAAAGATAATTATACTGTTTATAATTATCAAAAAGATGTTAGAACATTAATTAAAAATATCAAAACACCAATTATTGTTGGAGGTTCTGGTCTTTATATTAAGGCCGCTTTATATGATTATACTTTTCATCATCTAAATAAACCAAAAAATAAATCTTCTCATTCAGAGAAAATAAACTTCATTAAAGAAAAAGATCCTAACCTAAAAATTGATTTTAATAATGAAAGAAGAGTAACATCAGCTTATAATTTATTAAAATCAGGAATTAAAAGAAGTGGGATAAATAATAAAAATACTCCACTTTATCAAATATTTACGGTATACTTAAGTATAGAGCGTAATCTTTTAAAAGAAAGATTAATTAAAAGATTAGATCAAATGCTTGAAAAAGGATTAATTAATGAAGTGAAAAACCTTCCAGTTGATAATTTAAACATTATCGGCTATAAAGAAATTTTTGAGTATTTAAATCAAAAAATTACTTTAGAAGAAGCAAAAGAAAAAATTGTAAACTCTAGCATGAAATATGCGAAAAAACAAAAAACTTGGTTTTTAAATCAAATGAATTCAAAAGTTTATGATGCTACAGATGATAATCTATTTTTAAAAGTGAAAAAAGATATAATGAAATTTATTGAGGAATAACATGAAAATATATATAATCGGAATGCCAGGATCTGGTAAAACAACGATCGGCAAATCACTGGCCCAAAAATTAAACTATCAATTTATTGATCTAGATTCTTATATTGAAAAAACAAACTTAATGTTTATTGATGATATCTTTAAAAACTATGGTGAAGAAAAATTCCGTGACTTAGAAACGGAAGCTTTAAAAAATATCAAAGGTGAAAAAATCGTTATTTCAACTGGTGGTGGAATCATTGTTAAAAAACGTAATAAAGACTTAATGAAAGGTCTTAAAATATATTTAAACACTAATATCGATATTATCGAAAAAAGACTAGAATCATCATATTTAAGGCCACTACTTGCTAAACATAGTTTAAATGATTTATATCAACAAAGATTTTTAAAGTATCAAAGTTTTGCTGATTATAACGTTAGTAATAACAGCACCCTAGATGATACTTTAAAAAGTATTTTAAAAATAATCGAGGATTATAAAAATGACAATAACAATAATTAATGGTCCAAATTTAAATAAATTAAATAAAAGAGATAAATCACAATATGGTAATTACACTTTAAAAGAAATTAATCAATTAATCAAAAAAACCTTTCCAAATCATAAATTTATCTTTTATCAAAGTAATCATGAAGGTAAAATAATTGATTATCTTCAAAAAATAAAAAGTGACGCTTTAATTATTAATCCAGCCGCATTTACTCATACATCAATTGGAATAAGAGATACTTTAGAAATGATATTAATACCTAAAGTTGAAGTACATTTATCCAATCCAAATAATCGTGAAGATTTTAGAAAAATAAACTACATTAAAGATGTCGTTAATAAAACTTTTAAAGGCTTAAAAGAACAATCATATATCGAAGCTATAAAATATATAATTAATCAAAAGGAGATAAATTAAAATGGTTCAAACAAGTGATTTTAAAACAGGACTAACAATTGGATTTGATGGTCAAATATATGTAATTCTAGACTTTCAACATGTTAAAAGTGCTAGAAGTGGAGCAATCGTAACAACCAAACTTAAAAACTTAAGAACAGGTAGTATCATTGAAAACACCTTTAAATCAGGTGATAAAGTAAACAAAGCTCAAATCGACCGCATTAAGATGCAATATCTTTATGCGAGTGGTGATTCCCATGTTTTTATGAATATGGAAACATATGAACAAATTGAAATACCTAAAGAACAAATTGAATATGAATTAAATTTCTTATATGAAGGTTTAGAAGTTGAAATAAACTTTTATAAACAAGAAGTCCTAGGCGTTAACTTACCGGAAAAACTAGTCTTAGAAATTAAAGAAACTGTCCCCGGAGTTAAAGGTGATACTAAATCAAACGTCTTAAAAGACGCTTGGCTAGAATCAGGCTTTTTAATTAAAGTACCTTTATTTATTAAAGAAGGCGAAAAAATAATTGTTAATACGACAGATGGCACTTACGTATCAAGAGCATAACTTAAAATTCTATAATTTCTTATATCAAAATAATGATTCATATGCTATAATTGTTAGGGAGTTAAAATGAAAAAATTAAGTATAAAACTAAATGATTTAAATATCTATTTAAAAGAGGAAGTTAACTCATTTATTAAAGATGGAAAAGTATCTGTTAATAATGAAACGATTAAAAACCCTAATCATTTAGTCTCCGAAGATGATATCATTTTTGTTAATAATCAAAGAGCCATAAAACCAGAATTAAAATATTTTTTAATTAATAAACCAATTAATTACTTATCAAACCCTTTTGATAAAGTAAAGAGTAAAAACATTAAAGAACTATTTTTAGAAGAACATCAAAATAAAGGCTTAAATACAATCGCTAAAATAGATTATAAACATCGGGGTATTATGGTTTTAACTAATGATTTAGAACTAATTAAAAAACATAATCAATTAAATTTAGGAATTGAATATGGCTATGATATTAAATTAAATAGTATTTTAAAAAGAGAAGATCTTAAAAAAATTAAACAAGGAATTAAAGTAGATAACGCTATTTTAAGGCCAAATTATATTAAAGTAACCAATGTAAATCCAACAACTAAACAATCAACCATAAAAATATTAATTAATGATGCCGAAATATATCATTTAAATCAAATGTTTAAATCTTTAAATTATAAATTAATTTCGGTTAATCGTTTTAAATACGATTTTCTAACAAATGAGTCCTTAAAACAAGGGACATATCGTGAATTAAAGATTCATGAGATGAGAAAATTACACCGTTTTATAATTAAAAAATGAAGTAACAAACATTTGATGTGATATAATATATAAGTGTGTGGAGGATTTTATGGCAAACTTTCAGGTTGCTATCGATGGACCAGCTGGAAGCGGTAAATCGACGATTTCAAAAATAATTGCTGATAAATTAAAAATGACACATATCGATACCGGTGCAATGTATCGGGCCGTTACCTTATTAGCAATCCAAAAAAAAATCGATTTAACTAATGAGTCAGAATATCGATTTTTAGAATCCACTAAAATATCTTATGAACATGATAAAATTTTACTTAACAATCAAGATGTCACTGATGAAATTAGAAACCAAGAAGTTACCGAAAATGTTTCATTAGTTGCATCATTTCCCTATGTTAGAAAAATTTTAGTTATCAAACAAAAAGAAGCGGCTTTAAATGGAAACATTATAATGGATGGCCGTGATATTGGAACTGTGGTAATGCCAAAAGCTAACTTAAAAATCTTTTTAACCGCTCAAATTACAGAAAGAGCGAAAAGAAGACAAATGGAAAAGCAAAATAAAGGTGAAGTCCCTAAGTTAGAAGATTTAGTTAGTGAAATAGAAACGAGAGACAAAAAGGATTCAACTAGAATAGACTCACCACTAAAGATGGCCGATGATGCCATCTTAATAGATACAACCAATTTAAGTATAAATGAAGTAGTAGAAAAAATTATTAGGCTAATAAAATTAGCAAAAGGAGAAATTAATGAGTGATTTTATATTCCCGAAACGAGGACAAATAGTCGAGGGTGAAGTATTTCAAGTAAAAAAGAATGTAGTAATTATATCTTTTAATGCTGCAACAGAGGGCACCATATACCGCGAGTATTATGATAATCCTGCTCCGGAGGATTTAAGAACAGTTGTAAAAGTAGGCGATAAAATCCGAGCTAAAGTAACAAACGTTTCCGAGGGAGATGATTCATCGGTAATTTTATTATCAAGATTACCTTTAATTAAAGAATCTAAGTTAGAAATTTTAAGCGAAGCTTATGAAGAAAAAAAGATTATTGAAGCTAAAGTAATTAAAGCCCAAAGTAAAGGACTTATTTTAGGATATGAAGGCTTTGAAATGTTTTTACCATACACCTTATTAGATTTTGAATTAAAAGATAAAAAAGAAGAACTTATTAATACTAAATTAGAAGTAGTAATCGAAGAATTTAAACCAAGCTTAAGAAGACCTAGAATAATTGCTTCTAGAAGACCAATTTATGAAGCTTTAAGAGCTTTAGAATTTGAAAAGCGTCAACAATTAAGACATGATGAATTAGAAACGATTAAAACAGGTGATGTCTTAACTGGAACAATCGATTCAATAGAAAAACATGCCGCTTTTGTTAAATTCAAACATGTTTCAGGAATGTTAAGAATCTCTCAAGTATCTCATTACCGTTTAAATGAAGTTGAAGATGTTTTAAAAATAGGTGATGAAGTTACCGTTAAAGTTATTAAAAAAGAAGGAAACCGTCTTGATTTATCTATGAAAGCTTTACTACCTACACCTTATGAAGCTTATTTTGCTGACCATAAAGTAGGCGATAAAGTAAGTGGGATTGTTGTTTCAAAACTTCCATTTGGCGTAATTGTTGAAGTTTCTAAAGATGTTAAAGGATTACTTCACCGTAATGAATACTCATGGAATCCTCAAGATAATTTTGATGCTTACTTAAAAATAGGTGATAACATTGATGTAGTTATTATGTCAATTGATAAGAAAAATGAAAAATTCTCACTATCTAAGAAAACCTTAGAACATAATCCATGGGCTAAATTAAAATTAAGAGTTGGCGATGTTATTGAAACTAGAATTGAAGAAGTAACAGAAGACGGATTAAAAGTTTCATATGAATCAGTTGATGGTTTTATCCCAACTAAAGAAGCTCATAATGACCCTAAAGTAAATGTTTTAGATTATTATGAAGTAGGAACAAAGGTTAATGCCACTGTAACTGACTTTAATCGAAATCAGTGGATATTAAAACTTTCAGTTAAAAGAAATCAACAAACAATTGAAAGAAAAGAAATAGAAAAATATTTAGATAAACCTGAAGCTGAAACAATTACAATCGGAGATCTAATCGAAGATTTCCAAGAAGACAAATAAAAAGAAGGTGAAAACGTGCCATTTACTGTTGCGATAGTGGGACGGCCAAATGTTGGTAAATCTTCTTTATTTAATCGGATAGTTGGTGATAGAATCTCAATTACTGATAATAAAGCTGGAATCACAAGAGATAGAATTTATCAACAAGCAGAATGGTTAACACGTAAATTTAATTTAATTGACACGGGGGGCATTGACATTGGAAATGCTCCTTTTTTAGATAAAATAAAAGAACAAGCCTTAATCGCCATGGATGAAGCTGATGTTATTATTTTTGTTACTGATGGATTAACCGGATTAACCGATAGCGATTATTATATCGCTAAAATGTTATATAAAACTGATAAACCGGTTATTGTTGCCGTTAATAAAATTGACGATCAAATTCATATTCATAATGCTTATGAATTTTATTCATTAGGTTTTACTGATCCGATTGCTATTTCAAGTCATCATGGCATTGGAATTGGTGATTTATTAGATAAAGTTATTTCATTTATGAAAACTGAAGCTATTAAAGACGAAGATGATACAATATCACTCGCTGTAATTGGAAGACCTAATGTTGGTAAATCATCACTCGTTAACGCAATTTTAAATCAAGAAAGAGTAATTGTTTCTGATATATCAGGAACAACCACCGATGCTATTGACTCAACTTTTGCAAAAGGTGGAACTAAATATAAAATTATTGATACAGCTGGAATTAAAAAAAGAGGACGTATTTATGAAAACTTTGATAAATACGCCGTTTTAAGAGCATTAACTGCTTTAGAACGTGCAGATGTAGCCGTTTTAGTAATTGATGCCGAAACCGATATTTTAGAACAAGACTTACATGTTGCAAGTTATATCCAGGAATATAACAGAGCTTGTGTAATCGTTGTTAATAAATGGGATTTAGTTATTAAAGATCACCGAACCATGAAAAAATTTGAAGATAAAGTAAGAGACCGTTTTAAATTCCTAACCTTCGCTCCGATTGTCTTTATATCAGCGAAACAAAAAGAACGTTTAAACACTCTTTATCCTGCCATTAATATCGCTTATGAAAACTTTATAAAAGAACTTGATACTAAAACAATTAATGATATATTAATCGATGCTACCTTAATGAATCCACCAGCAATTTTTAATCAAGGAAAAGCTAAATTTAGCTTTGCAACCCAAGTAGGTATTAAACCACCAACGATTAGTTTTACCGTCAATGATCCTAATTATATTCATTTTTCATATGAAAGATATTTACAAAATCAATATCGAAACATTTTTAATTTAGAAGGAACACCAATTAAATTTATTTATAGAAAGAAGGAAAGTTATGAAGATTAGTATTATAGGTGGAGGTTCATGGGGAACGACTCTAGCTCAAGTTTTAACCGATAATGGCCATGAAACATTAGTTTATGATATTAACCGTAACGCGGTTAAACTAATTAATGAAGGAAAGCATCCTTTTTTCGATGTTAATATTAAAGATATTAATGCCACGATTGATTTAAAAGAAGCAGTTATGTATTCAAACCATCTAGTTTTAGCGGTCCCGACAAAAAATATGCGAGAAGTTTTAAAAGAAATCAATGAAATTGCTACCGATAAATTATATTTTATCAATGTTTCAAAAGGTATTGAACCGAAAACATTAATGCGAGTTTCTGAAATAGTCTCTGATGAGATTGAAGATAAATATTTAGGCGCATACGCTGTTTTAACAGGTCCAAGTCATGCTGAGGAAGTAATTGAGCGAAAACTAACTGCCTTAACTGTCGCTAGTAAAACTGATTGGTTTGCCCAAACAGTTCAAAATCTTTTTTCAAACCGCGAATATTTAAGAGTCTATACTTCATCTGATTTAATCGGTTGTGAAGTTGGTGGCTCAATTAAAAATGCCATCGCAATCATCTCAGGTATTTTAATTGGTTATGGCTTAGGTGAAAATGCTAGGGCTGCTTTAATTACTCGTGGTGTTTTAGAAATAGTTAGAGTAGTCGTCTTATTAGGTGGTAAAAGAGAAACCGTCTTTGGGTTAACAGGAATTGGTGATTTAATTGTTACAGCTTCATCATATAATTCTAGAAACTTTAAAGCGGGCTTAAAAATTGGTCAAGGTGAAAAAGTAGAAAATGTTTTAAATGAATCAAAAATGGTCGTTGAGGGAATTAGAGCCATAGAAGCTTCTAAAGATTTATGTTTAAAATCAGATATCGAACTACCTATTATTGAAGCTGCTTACGATGTTATTTTTAACGGTGTAACCGTTAAAAAGGCTATTACGGAACTTTTAAACCGAGAATTAAAGGAAGAAACAGTTTCATAAAGCAAATAAGGTTGTCTTAACGGCTTTATTGTGGTATAATCTCAATAAATAGGAGGAAATAATTAATGAATAAAACAGAATTAATTCATTTAGTAGCAGCTGAAGCTGATACAACTCAAAAAGAAGCAGAAAAAGTAGTTAATGCAATGTTAAATGTAATTACTGATACTTTAGCTAATCGCGAGGAGAAAGTAGTTTTAACAGGTTTTGGAACTTTTGAAGTTAGACATAGAGTAGCAAGACGCGGAAAAAATCCACGTACTGGTGAAGAAATTATCGTTCCTGCGCAAAAAACTCCAGCATTTAGAGCTGGTAAATTACTAAAGGATGCAGTTAAGTAATAAAAATTATAAAAAGAAAACACTAATTTTAGTGTTTTTTTTTACTAAAAAGACAAAAACCCATTAAATATAACTAATTATTTTGAATTATTACCTTTTTTTAACTATTTAATATATAATAAGGTTGACGGAGGTTTTGATATGGATTTATTTAAATTAGCTTTAGATAATAATTTAGCATCACTACAATCTAATTTAGATTCGATCGGCATTAAAGACTCCCGCGGGAAATCACTACTTCATCACGCTGTTTTAGGGAGTGCTAATGATGTTATCGACTTTTTACTTAATCAAGATATCGATGTTAATATAACTGATCAATCAGGTGAAACATCATTGTTTGATTGTGCAAGAAAAGGAAAGGTTAAAATTGCGACTAAATTAATTACTAAATATGCAAACATTAATCTTAAAAATAATCGTGGTGAAACAATTCTACATTTAGCAGCCCACAAAGGTGATTTTGATTTCGTTAAACTACTTGTTGAAAACGGTGCAAACCTAAATGAAAAAACTCAAAGTGATCGTCTTCCAGTTCATTATGCCATCTTAGCTGGTCATGTTCATTTAATTAACTATTTAATGGAAACATCTAATCAATCTTGGTTTTATTTAGATGAAAATCAAAACTCATTTCTTCACTATGCCGCAAAAACAACCAATCCTGAAATGGTTAAATTATTTTTAAATAATGATTTAGATCCAAATGGATTAAACTCACAATTTGAAACACCATTATTTAATGCCGTAAGACAAGGAACAAAAGAAACAGTTTTAGAATTACTTAAAAAAGACTCCTTCATTAATTTAATTAACCGTCGTTATGAAGGACCAATCGTCTTAGCTAAAATTAACGATCAAAAAGAAATTTTAGATTTATTAAAAGATTGGGTAAAAAGACCAGAGTATTTAGAATTACTTAATGCTCAAAGTTTAACTATCGCAGTTTTAAATCGTGATTATTCAGGGTTAAAACAATTACTTGAACAAGGAAAAAGATTAAAAAAAGACCGCTTAAAACAAACGGCCTATGATTATGCAAATAAATATAAACTCCAAGTTTGTGTTAACTTACTAAGACCTTATAATTAAGGTCTTTTTTTAAAAGAAATTTAAAAATCCAGGTAAAAACTGGATAACAATCCCAAACAAATTATATCCGGCATGAATTAACATTACTGTTATAATATTTTTATCATTTTTTAAATATAAATATCCTAAGGCTAAACCACCAGCTAAATATGTAATAAAATTAGAAATTCCTAATAAAAAATCCCCACCTAAAAACTCGCTTGTAACATGGATAAACCCAAATACTATCGCCGAAACTGCTAAGGCGATATTTTTATTTTTAATTAAACTAAAAATACTTTTACGGAAAACTAACTCTTCGACAATTGGAGCCATAATAACCGCGGTAAAAATCATCGTAATAAAATAAGGGGATTTAAGCGTAATATTAATTGATAATTGATTGGCTGATATATCATCAGGGACACCAAAAATATTATTAAACGCGATTGAAATAACTCCAGCCGCGATGTTAAAGGCCATTATAATTAAAATACCAGTAATTATTTTTCCGAAATATTGTTTATCTTTATTTTCCATTAATAAATTAAAATCATTTTTAATTGAAGGTTTTAAAATAAAGAATAATGAAACAGTTAAAATTATATAAGTAATTAAACTTATTATTTGAATGAAATTATCAGTATAAAGAGTTCTTTCTTTAATTAAAGATACTTCATTATATAGCTCACTATTTATAATTTGATTAGAACTAATATCATTAGGAATATAAAAGTTAATTAACGCTTTATCATTCCATTTAGTTTTATCACCATTTAAAATACTATTTAAACCATCATTATTAAGCGTAATAACCTTTGATACATCATCAACATCAAAGACATCATCATTATTATAAAAAGACCCATAACTATGGGTTATGACAAGATAATCATTATCTAAAGTATAAACCTTAATAAAAAACTCTTCATATTTTTTACCAAATGAATTAAAGTCATCTTCAGTAATAACTAAAAATGAATTAACATCATATAATGCGCCATTTAAAGCAGCTTCTCCTGGAGATGCTTCTTTAAAGAAAAAACTATTGGTAATAAATAATGCGGTTATAATAGTTACTAAAACGGCAATCAAGACATCCTTAAAAAAATACCCAAAAATAGCCCCTAAAAACCTAGACTTATTTTCAGGTTCATTTTGGTATCCATTATTTTCATGAATTGGTTCATAAGTTTGTTCAATGCTTTTCAAGTAATCGTTCATAAAGCCCCTCATTTCTTTTATGATACTATTATACTAAAATATCTTTATTTTAAACAAAATATAATAATTAAGGAAAATATTATATTTTTTTAAAAAAATGACTATAATGAATTAAGGGAGATGAAAAAAGATGAATATCGAATTAGAAATTAAAAAAATTGCCTTAAATTATTTTAAAGTATCATTTGATGATATTAAAATAATTAAAAGATTTATGGGTGGAATGAGTAATTATACTTATTTAGTTAAAGTTAAAGACACTAATTATGTAATTAGAAAAATAGGTGATAAAGGATTGCCAATTATTAATCCTAAAACAGAAAAAGATCATTTAGAGACAATCGAACCTTTAAATATCAGTAGTCACTTTATATATTTAAATCCAGAAAATGGTGATAAAATAACCAGTTATATTAAAGGGGAGGCTTTATCAAATGATTTTATTAATGAAGACTTTAAAAAAGTGGCTGATATTTTAAAAAAACTTCACCAAAGTAATTTACCTGGTCATGATTATGAATTAGAGAAAAGACTAAATCATTATGAAAGTTTATTAACAAATAAACCTACTAATAAATACTATAGTTTAAAAGATTATTGGTTTAAATTATACAGTTTAAAATATAAAGAAAGTCCAAAAGTTTTATGTCATGGTGATGCTCAAAGATCAAACTTTGTTAAAGACCCTAATGGGAAAATCCATTTACTGGACTGGGAATTTACGGGATTAAATGATCTTTATTTTGATATAGCTTCTTTTGGTAATATTGATTTTAATGATTCAATTATTTTACTAGAAAAATATTTAAATAAAAAACCTACTAAAGATGAAATCAACAAAGTAAGATTTTACCGTATGTATCAAGTCCTTCAGTGGCATATTGTGGCAAAATATAAAGAAGAAGAAGGTCTAAGTGAAAAACTACATTTAGATTTTGCCAAAATTTCTAATAATTATTTAATATTCGCTGAAGTGTTATATAATAATATTAAAGGTGATTAAAATTAATATTGAACAAATAATAAAACTTCCAAATAACCATGAAACAAAAAAACAAATCGAAGAAATCTTAGAACATGCTATTTTAACGATTAGTGAGTACCAAAAGTTAATTATTAAACTTATGGAAATTCATTTTTCTTTAGCTAATTTTAATGACGTTATTAAAATAGGGCAAGATTACTATCATAGCCCTAAGTTTGATAACACATTAAATAATGATCTTCTTTTTAAAACAATCATTGATGCCGCTTTTTCAAGTAAAAAATATAATATTTTATATGACTATATTCAAATTAGAAAAGAAAACCTACCAATAATGGATAGGTATTTAGCGGCACTTGATTTAATAAAATTTAAAAAAAATACTAATCAACCTTATGCAAATGATATCCTAGATTTATTAAGCGAGAACTTATCAAATGATATTAAAGCTAAATTACTAAATGAATTGCTTGATTTATATATAAAAACTAATAATGATAATAAAGTTATTCCTTTAATCGAAGAATTAAAAAAATACGATCCTTATAAAACATATATTCCTAATTATTTAAAAACTCTATATAACTTAAAATTATACGATGAAGCCAAAGAAATAGCCAATAAATATTTAAAGGACCAAAAGTTTCAAAAAGATGCGGTAATTACTTTATTAAAAATATATACAAATGAAGATGATTACCATCTAACAACTATTTTAGATGCTGACTATAAAAATACCTTTGAAACATGGGATTTAGAAGATCAATTAGTTGTCTATGAATTATTAATAAAAATATATCTAAAACACAACAACAAATTTTCAGCAAATATATATCAAAAACTAAAAAACAATCTTAAAAAAAACAAACAAACTAAAACTAAAAAAGAAACAGTTATCGAAAAAGATGACACTTTAAACAATGTTTCAATTAAAGTACCTAGAGCTCAATTAAAACATCTTAATTCAATTATTGACTTAATCCATAAATCTCATCAAATTCCTAACACCTCAAAACTAAGAGATTTTTTAAGAGACTTTTTTATCCAAGTAGAAAATCATTTAAACTTTAAAGAACTGCTTGTTTTTACGGAAAGAGATTATACATTATATCATTATAAAAAAAATAGATTATATGATAAAACTCTTAATAAGGCAATTTTTGAAAACACTTTAATCGAAGAAGTTTTAAAAACAGGAAATGAATTATTTGGGACATATTCTGATTTTTCTAAATTTAACAATATTATTACCAACACTTTATATAACGAAGAAACTAAATATATATATGCTTTTCCAATCTTTGACTTAGGAGTATTTATTATTCATTTAGATGAAGTAATAACTGACCCGGCAACATATTATGATTTATTAAAAGGAATTAATAATATTATTTTTACAATTTTAAATGATTATCAAAATTTCTTAAAACTTGAAAGCGACAATTATTTCTTAAAACAACTATTTAATTCTAAATTGTTTGCGTTAAGAATTATTGATGAAAATCATCAATCACTTAATCCTTTAGCGGAGATAATCTTAAATGATACGACTAACTATCCCTTAGAATCATTTTTAAGTAATTTAAATATTAAAGAAAGCTCTCTTTATAAAGATATTTTAAAAGACTTATTTTTAACAGAGAACAAACAAAGAGAATTAACTTATAGTTATAAGGATAAACAAATTAAAGAAACCTTTATCTCGATTAAAGATAATAATAAAATTAAAATTGTTTCATTAATTAATGATCTTACCAATATCATTAAAGAGCGCCAAGGCTTAATCAATGATGCAATCATTGATTATGAAACATCTCTACCCAATTTAAATGCTTTAAATAACGATTTTTCTAATTATTTAAAAGAAAAGGGTTCGTTAATTTTAATTAATTTTAATGAATCAATTTTACCGATTTATGGATTTGAAACTACTTTAGCATTTTTCAAAGAATTTGGTCAAATTACTAAAAAAATATTTAATGAAGGAACTTTATATCGCTTTGATACTTATTCGCTCTTTTTATATATTCCCTATAATGATATTAGAACCGTTTCAAACCTTTTAAAGGAATATTTAAAAGAGATTAATAAATATGAATCTAAAACAATTTCTTATGAGAAATTTAAACCTAAAATGGCGGTAATCAGATATCCTGTTGTTACAAATGAAAAAAATCCCGCTAAATTATACCGTTATTTAGAACTAACCTTAGATTATTTAAAAAGAACTCATCCTAATTATAGTTATTATTTCTTTGAATATGATATTTATGAAAGAGAAATATATGAACAGCAAGTTATCGATATTTTAAATGACGCCATTAAAAATAAAAGACTAACATTATCATTTAATCAAATTATTGATAATAATAATTATGTTTTTAAATATGAATCTACTTTATCACTTGATAACTTTGAAATTGACACAAAATATTTATACCAAATCGCTAAAAAAAGAAACCGTTTATTTGACTTTGAAATTTATCATTTAGAAACAGTCTTAAGATATTTAAAAACTTTAGAAGAAGAAACAAAACAATTAATTAAAGTTGTTATTCCTTTAACAAAAGAGACAATCAAAAACAACAACTTTAATCCTTTATTTTTCGAATTAATAAAAAAATATCAAATTCCAATTGAGTTTATCTCAATTTTAATAACCGATATTAATTTAAGTATTAAAGATATATCTCTTCAAATTGATGAGCTATATAAAAATGGTTTAACGCTTGAAACAACTAATATTAATAGTGCTTTAAAAGGCCCTTTTAAAACCTTATACTTAGAGTATGATAATAGTACAGTCTGGTTAAATTACTTAAAAATTTTAAATAACTATTTAAACAATATCGATCTATCATTAGTTATTGTAAATACCGATCATAAAGACCAACGGGAAAAATTAACTAACTTAGGAATTAAATACGTTAAAGGCTCATTATATAAAACAATTAATAGTGACCGTTTATTATTAAAAATTAAAAATCTTAATTAATCACACAATAATATCTTTTAAATAATCCGTGATATAATATTAAGGAAGCGAGGAGGAATTTTAAATGGCTTGGAATGACGAAACATATTTAATTGGCGAAAGAGCGCGAGTTGAAGGGGAAAGAGATTTAGGAGTAGTTACTAGATTAGATACCCAAAGAGGGTTAATCTTTGTTTTATTTAAAAGAATGCGTGAAGAAGCATATAAATATCCAGAGGCACTTGAAAATCATACAATTGTCCCACTTGTTAGTAAAAGAAGCTAGACTTCTTTTTCTTTAGTATGTTTTCCATTTTTTAAAAAAGAAGTGTTAAAATAGTTATGTGAGGAAAGTTATAAATGGAAAGTACTTATAAAAAATGGCTTCAAAATGAATATTATAAACAAAAAAAACCAACCTTAAACGCCTTAAGAAGTTTAAGTGTTGATGATCTTTTAATTCATATTAGAGATTATCGTGATTTTATTGTGTCTTTAGTAGATGATAATGAAAAAATAATTAAAGATGCTAACTTAGAACGTTTTATTGAAAAACAATTAAAACAAATCGATGATCTAGAATTATTATTATCAAAAGGAATAGATAATTCTTTAATTAATATTATGTTTGATGAAGAAAAGATTATCCACATGATTAATAAATCTAAAAAGAATCAACAAGAAGGGGCTAGTTGTAAAACATCAATTGATTAATACTAGAAACGGTATTTATTTAATGATTAATATTTTAACTTCAAAAACGATTTTTGCTAATGATGAAATATATCAAGTATTAAAAAAATATATCAAACCTACCCACAAAGTTTGTGTGGTAGCTTTTTCTTTTTTCCTTGATGATTATTCAAAGAAAACATATTTAAATTCATATCAAAAAGAAACTGGTGAGTGGTATTTACATATTGTTAAACCTTTATATAAATACGGCATTAAAGAAGAAAATATTAATTTTATTTTATACAATAAAGATTCTAAAGAGGAAGCTTTAAATAAAATTAATGAAGCCGACATAATCTTTCTACCAGGTGGTGCACCTGATTTATTTATGGAAAGATTAGCAGAATATGATTTAGTTAATCATTTAAGATCTTTAAATAAAATCTTTATGGGACCAAGTGCCGGCTCAATGATTCAGTTTGATTGGTTCCATATTTCAAAGGATAAAGATTACCATAAATTTAGTATCAACAAAGGTTTAGGATTAATCGATGGCTTTGGGATTGAAGTCCACTTTAATCGCCGTAAACAACAAAAAAAAGGCTTAAGAAGAGTAAGCCATTATAATCCTAGAGTTGTTTATACAGTTTTAGAAACAGGAATAATTATTTTAGAAAACAATAAGATAGTTTATAAGAAGGATGCCTATAAATATTATAAAGAAGGTAGAAGAATTAAAAACCGTCAGTAGTAATATAATCAGCTCCTAAATTAATGACTTTTAAAACTAAATCTGAATCATTTAAAGTCCAACAGTTAATTAAACGGTTGGCTTTTTTTAATTTTATACTTAAATCATTCGTTAAAGCTTTATAATAAATATCAAAATCAAA
This sequence comes from Acholeplasmataceae bacterium, assembly GCA_041656835.1. GTDB lineage: Bacteria > Bacillota_I > Bacilli_A > Acholeplasmatales > Acholeplasmataceae > Acholeplasma. The sequence goes on from JBBACV010000002.1 coordinate 46,346, forward strand.
ATTATATTTTAAGGCAATCTCGATATTAGGATCTTTATCTTTTGAAATAAGAAATTGACATTTAATATCTTTATTATGTTGATAAATATATATTAAATTATTTAAATGAAATGATATTATAATAACTTTATTAATATTAAAATATTTTTGAATTTCATCAATTAATAAATTAATTTCATTTTGATTAAATAATGGTTTAATTTCAATAACAGGAACTTTATGATATTTCTTGCAAATTAATAAATATTCTTTTAAAAGCGGTAGTTTTTCATGATGTTTGTTTTTAAATAATTTATTTAAAGTTTTATAATCATGGTCTTTAATAAAGACTTTTTCATCGTTAATAGAAAAATAATCATCATGATGCGTAAATATTCTTTTATCTTTA
>JBBACV010000003.1:0-45657 GCA_041656835.1 Acholeplasmataceae bacterium
ACAGTAATACCTGTTAACTCACTTGGGTTAACAATTAAATTATTGTCTTTAAAATAAAGATTGCCACCCATTTTTTTAACTATTTCAATCATCTTAGCATCACCTTGTAGACTTTTTTCTTTTAAGCCTTTTAAGATTAGTTTATCGCCAATTAATCCGGCACCAATAAAAAATGCTGCCGCACTATAATCACCTGGAACACTTGTATTATGCGTTATGTATTTTTGGTTTCCGGGAATGATAAATTCATTTTCTTTTTCTATAATATCAACTTTAAAATCTTTTAAAGTTTCTAAAGTTAAATTTACATAGCTTCTTGATTCTAAATTACCTTTAATAATTATTTTTGAATCTTCCTTTAAAAGTGGTAAAGAAAATAAAAGACCGGTAACAAATTGGCTAGAGACATTTCCGGGAATGATAAATTCTCCTGGTTTTAAAGGACCTTTAACAGTTAATGGGAGTTCATCTTTTGTTTCTTGTTTATAAAGATATTTATCTTTAAAGATATCTTTATAAACATTAAGTGGCCTTTTTGGTAATAAACCTTTACCAACAAAGGTAACTGGTTTATCCAACAACATACTAATTGGAATTAGAAACCTTAAAGTCGATCCTGATTCATTGGCATCAATAATGTTATTAATAACTTTTAAGGTACCACCATAAACTAAATTATCTTTAATTTTAATTCCTAGTGAATTTAAAGCTTCTTTGGTGGCCGTTAAATCTTTTGAATCTAAGACATTATCAATTTGAGAGACCCCGTTTGATAATGCGGCACCAATTAAATATCGGTGAGACAAAGATTTTGAAGAAACAATCTTTATTTCGCCTTTTAATTTATTAGGTATTATTTTAATCATTAAAGATCACCCCACTTTTAATTAATGACTTCCCAATCTCTTTAATAAAAACAAAATTTAAACCACTTGATAAGTTTTTCTTATCATGTTTAAGATATTTAAGATATTTATCTTTACTTAAAAGTGGCTCTTTAACTAAATTATGTTTAATTAATAAATCTTTTACTTCATCATATATATCATGTTTAGTAATTCCTCTTTTAATTCCTTCTTCAATGCTTATTAACATTCCATATGAGATGGCAACCCCATGTTTAACATTAAAGTTTGATTCAAGTTCAATCGCGTGTCCAAAGGTATGACCAAAGTTAAGAAGCATCCTAAGATTTTTTTCAAAAGGATCTTTTCTTACAATCTTTCTTTTTATATTAATCGTTCTAACGATATCATCTATTGTTAATTTATTTTTATCTTTGATATTATTAAATAATGTTTTATCTCTAATTAAAGCCATTTTAATAACTTCAGCTAATCCATTATTATATTCTTTCGTACTTAAAGTGTTTAAAAATAAAGGATCAATTAAAACAACTTTTGGATCTTTATAGACACCAACTAAGTTTTTGCCAAGTTCTAAATCTATTCCGGTTTTACTACCGATTGATGAATCAACTACCGCTAGTAAACTAGTCGGAATTTGAATAAAGTTTATTCCCCGGTATAAAGTTCCCGCAATAAACCCGGCTAAATCTCCAACTACTCCACCACCAAAACCAATAATTAAATGATCTTTTTTTATTCCTTTATTAATAAGTGAGTTAATTGTTTCTTGATAATTTAAAAAAGATTTTGAAGTTTCACCAGGTTTTAAAACATGAAAATAAAGTTTAAATGAAGGTAGTGATTTAGTAATCTTTTTTTCATATAAATTAAAAACATTTTGATCAGTAATAATAAAGATTTTATCTTTATGATAACTTTTTTTTATTAGCTCATCAAAATTATTGATTAAATTATCAGCAATTAAGATATTATAATTTTTAGTTTTTAACTTTATCAAATTCAATCCTCTTTTCTTTCGCTAATTTCAGATTTTTAATTAGTTCATCTTTTTCATCATTATTAATTAACTCTAATAAATATTTTAATTTATTAATAAAATTTACTGATATATTATTTAAAGTAATTTTATTATCTAAAAAAAGTTCTGTCCATAATGTTTCATTTATTTTAGCAATTCTAGTTAAATCTCTAAATGAATCCCCTGTTGCATATTTAGTATTTTCATTAATGTTAGTTAACATTAATGAAACAGCTAAAAGGTGAGTTAATTGTGATGTATGTGCAATTAACTCATCATGTTCCTTAGGTTTAATAATGCTAATTGTTTTAAAACCTAAATCAATTCCTAAATTTGTTAGTGTTTTAATATCTAATTCATTTGATCTATTAGTTTCGACAATTAAAAAATTAGCATCTTTAAACATTTGAATATCTTTATGATCATAACCACTTAATTCCCGGCCTGCCATTGGATGGTGTGATAAATATCTAATCTTTTTAGGGAGAATTTCTAATATATCATTAATTAGATGTTCTTTAGTTCCTGATATATCTGTTAATAATTGGTTATTATTAAAAAGATTTTGATGTTTTTTAATAAATTTAACGATATCTTTGGGATATAAACACATTATAATTATATCTGAATCTTTTATTTTTGAAATATCATTATCAATAATAAGATTATCCTTTAAAGCTTTTTGGTTAGTTTTATCATTGGAATCATAACCATAGATTAAATAATTTTTAGACTTTAATTTAAGGGCGTATGAGGCACCCATTAAACCAAGACCGACAATAAAAACTTTTTTCATTTAATATCGCGTCCTAAAACTGTAGATAATTTTCTTAACTCATTAGCCATATGATCATATTTTTCAGGTTTTAAACTTTGGCGACCATCACTAAAAGCTTTTTCAGGTTCATGATGGACTTCAACAATTAAACCATCAGCACCGACAGCGTAGCTTGCTAATGATAGTTTTTCAATTAATTCCCATCTTCCAGCGGCATGACTAGGATCAATAATAATTGGTAAATGTGATAATTCCTTAACCGCTAAAACGGCACTAATATCTAAAGTATTTCTTGTGTATTTTTCAAAGGTTCTAATTCCTCTTTCACATAAGATAACTGATTCATTACCTCCAGCCATAATATATTCAGCACTCATTAACCATTCTTCGATGGTATTAGAAAAACCTCTTTTTAACATAACTGGTAATTTAGTTTTACCAATTTCTTTTAATAAAGTAAAGTTTTGCATATTCCTAGCACCAACTTGAATAATATCAGCATATTTAACAAACTCATCAATTTCATCAACACCCATTAATTCAGTAATGATAGCCATATTATATTTATCAGCAATTTTACGCATTAATTTTAATCCTTCAACTCCTAAACCTTGGAAAGAATATGGTGATGTTCTCGGTTTAAAGACTCCGCCTCTTAAAACTCTAACACCACTTTCACTTAATGCTTTAGCAATCGTATCTAGTTGTTCCTCAGATTCAACACTACAAGGTCCTGCCATCATAACAAAATCATCACCACCAATTTTTACTCCGTTTTTTAAAGTAATAATTGTTGGTTCGTGTTTTAAACTTTTACTAGCTAATTTATAAGGACTTGAAATCCTTGTAACATTTAAAACTCCATTAAATGATTTTACTTGTTCTATATCAAGTAAATTAACATCACCTAATACCCCGAATAAAACGACATTATCGCTTGAAGCATCTTTAATGCCATACCCTAAATTAGTTAAATAACTAACAATATTATCTAAATCCTTTTTTGTACTAACTTTACTCATTTGTACAATCATTTTTCTTCTCCTTTTATAGGTTCTTATATAATTAAAAACTCCCTAAGGGAATGTTCCCTTAAGGAGTCTATATTAAGACTATTAGATGGGTTAACATTCCTCTTTTATTTTTAATACTAGAAAAAGGAACGTCAATTAAGAATTCCTTTGTTTTAAAAGTAGTAATAAAAATAAAAGTAAGAATTTAATAACATAATAAGTTGACCCAACTTTCATTTATTTATTTCATTCTATCACATTATTAATGTTTATACAACAAAAATTACATTATATTTATTATTATGAATCTTATTGTCTAATAATAATTTAATTTTCATTTAAAATAATTAGGGTATTATTGGCTTTATTAACTAAAACATCGATCTTAGAATATATCTTTAAATTAATTGGTAATGTCTTATAATTAGAATAAAACTTTGTTGTTAAGTGATTATCAATTTCATTTATTTTTAAAATAACTAAATAATAATTGGTTAGAAAAGGAATTGGAGGTTTTAATTTAATAACTGTTGCCGAAGTATGATTATATTGATTATTGTCTAAGTTTATTTTTATTAATTTATATGAATAATAAATAATAAAAGGTAACAATAAAACCGTAATCACTAAAAAATGAATTGGTAATAAGAATAATAATTTCGATAAATTTAAAATCCATCTAGTCATTGTAAATAATAAGATAATAAATATTAAATAAGTAATTATATAAATAATTAATGTTTTTTTATAATTTAAATAAAGATTTGTTTTTTTAATCATTTCTTTCATGTTTTTTCCTTTTTTATAAATCGTATTCAAAAGAATAAATATAATCGACATAATAATGAGGTTGCCACTCATCTCCAACAACATATTCCATTGAAATTAAATTGAAAAACTTTCCATCTATTTTAACGGCTAATACATAGTCATTTAATAAGTATCTTTTTTCATTTTCATATCCTGCTTCAATAAAAGGACTATTATATAAATCAGTACCTTCATAATTTTCATCATATTTTTTATTACCATTTTCATCTAAAGATATATCATATGTATAGCGTTGCCATGGGTAATTTGAATTAAGTCCTAACCGGTACATCGTTCTTGGACCTGAAAATAGAGGAACTAAAATTGAGATCATATCCGGTTTATATAGCTTAATAAACTTAAACTCTCCTGATTCAAATTCAATCATAAAGTGAGTTAATTTATCATCTTTGTTATATAGAGGATATACTAAAAAATCATTATCGTCAAAACGACTTTTTACTCTTTTTTCTACATTTTTAAGATGAGTTTTTTCGCTAAAAAAATTAGGATCACTATGATATCTGATTAGTAAAAGACTGGTTACAACAAATATAATGATAATTAATAATATTACTATTATTTTTTTCATTATTAAACTCTTATCCCTTCTTAAGTTTTAAAGTATCGTGTATTCATGTAAACGTTATCATGTTAGAAAACATATGTCAAGGAAAGCTACAATTAGAATTAGTATTTACTATTATTTTTATTAATACAATTTATTTCACCATGAAAAAAAGATGCTAAAAAAATATTATTAACATCTTTATATCACTAACATTATTATAACGGTACTTTTTATATAATTATATCCTATTACTTTTCATCGCTCAATTATTAATGTATCATCCCAATCTAGAGGCACTCCCACATAAGATACTTTTTCGAAAACTTTAGCACTAACGAACTTATCCTTAATTAAGTTATCCATTTTAAAAATATAAACTCTATGAGCGGGAGGACGATAAAACATTGGGTAGGGAACTTTCACCTCACTTGTCAAATGTAAAAGGGCAACATTATTAATAATTTCATATTTTTCCAATTGATAATTAAAAGTATCTAAATAATTAGACATATATCCATATAAATATAAAAAGTTCGATTTAAAATAATCCTGAGTAAAATGACTATATCTTAAAAATATATTTTCTCTTATCTTTTTTTCTATTTGTTCTATTGTTATATTTTCATCTTTTGGAAAAACCTTAAATCCTTGTCCAGGGGAATTATGTTCTAAAATTACGAAGTTAGCTAACTCATCTAAATATTCATCTAATTGAGCTCTTGTTTCAATAACCATACTAAAATCACCTAAAAAAGGGATAGTACTATCATCAAAAGCAAATTTTATTTCAGCATTTAAATTAATGTTTCTGGCATTTTCATTAGAAGTATTCATTTGTTTTTTTTCATCTTGTCCGCTTAAATCAGCCTTACAAGAAGTGATTAGCACTATAAATGCTAAAAAAAACAAACTAAAGTAAATTTTTTTCACTTTCACTTACCTCCTAATATTTAATATTTTATTTCAACTTTACTATATAATAAAATAAAGAAAAAAACAATCTTTTTTATTTTTTTAAATAGATAATAAAAGAGGGCTCTTTTTGTGTTAAAATATTTTAAATAATATTAATAACACAGACAGCCCTCTAACATAATGTAACTATAAAATTATAACTCGATATAACCAATCGCGATTGCTTTTGGTCCTGCATGAGCTCCGACAACTGGAGTTAAATAAGATGAGATAACTTCACGGTTGGGAAACTTTTCTTTTACTTTACTAATAATTAATTCTTTCGTCAGATCATTATGAGCATGTGAGATAAATGTTATAACATTTTTATCTTTTGTATCGTTAAAATATAGTTCAACAATGCGGTTAACAGCCTTTTTAGTAGTCCTGATTTTTTCTAAGGTTTCGACATTTCCTTCTTTATCTAAAGTTAAAACTGGTTTAATTGAAAGTAGACTTCCTAAAGTTCCTTGGAGCTTTGAAAGTCTGCCGTTTTTAACTAAATATAATAGTGTATCAACAGCAAAATACATTTTATTATGATCTCTAATAAAATCTAATTTCTTAGTAACATCATCAACACTTTTTCCTTTATTAAACATTTCTTCAGCAACTAATGCCATATATGCTTCAGGATAAGCTAGAGTTTTTGAGTTATAGACATAAACATTTAGTTTCGTTTCTTGACTTAAGAGTTTAATCGCATCATGAAGTCCTGAAAGAGGTTTGGCGATTGTTATTACGAAGGCATTTTCATATCCTTCTTTTAATAGGTTTTCAAAAGTTTCTAACATATGTCCTGGTGAGACATATGATGTTTTAGGAATGTTATTAGGTTCTTTTTCTAAACGATTATAAAAATCGATTGCACTTAAATCAACAAAATCATCATAAGCTTCTGATCCAAAATGAATTTTACTTCTAAAGATATCAATTGATTTTGGATAATCTAAATAATCAATTGCAGAGTTAGAACATACTATTACTTTTGTTTTCATCTTACTTTTCATCCTTTTTTAATAAATCTCTTATTTCGGTTAACAATAAAATATCTTTTGGAGTTTCTTCAACCTTAGGTTCTACTGGTTCTAATTTCTTTAACATTTCTTCTTCAAATTGTTTTTTTCTAATAATAAAAAATAACGTGAAATATATTACAAAGGCAATTATTAGAAACTCTAAAACAATTTGAATGAAGTTACCATAGTAAATAAAAACCTGATTAAACTGAGCAATTCCATCAACAATAACTTGGTTGCCAGAATCATCTAAAACAGGGTTTTGGTGAATTAGCCATTTTAAATCTTTAAAATCAACTCCACCTAATAATACGCCAATCGGTGGTAGTATAATATCATTTACTAAACTAGTAACTATTTTACCAAATGCTCCACCAATGATGACACCGATTGCCATATCGACTACATTTCCTTTAAATATAAATCCTTTAAATCCTTCAATAAAAGCTTTACCCTTCATTTTAGGGGTTAAATTATGTTCATCTTTCATTATAAATACCTCACTTATATTTTATATTATATATTATTTTGATTATTTATGGTAGGGGTGATTATTTAAGATCATTAAAGATCTATAAATTTGTTCAACTAAAATTAATCTTGTCAGTTGATGAGGAAAAGTTAATTTTGATAATGATAATTTATAATCTAGCGTTTCTAATACACTATTATCTAGTCCATAAGAACCACCAATAATAAAAGTAATCGGTTTATTTAAATTAGTTTGAATATGATCAAATAATTTAGCTAACGATAAACTATTATGTTCATTACCTTTAATTACTAACCCAATAGTATATTCATTTTTATTTAAGTGTTTTAAAATTCTTTTTGCTTCTAGTTTTAAACCTAATTGATTTTTTTCGTCTTTAACTTCAAAAATAGTTAAATCTTTAATTTGTTTTGTATATTCATTAATTAGATTTTTTAAAGAATTCTCTTTAATTTTACCCACACAAATTATTTTTATTTTCATATTTTTATAACCGGTAAAGATTCCTGACTTGAATAATATACTTCAATCTTTAAGGGGTCATCAAAATTATTAACAATTGACTTTTCAATGTCGTAAATACTGTTACAATCTTCACTAATATGAGCCGCTACCCAAATAGCTTTTTTATTTTTAATAACTTTATTTAAAAGATAGGTTGCATCATCATTTGATAAATGTCCGGTAACTCCTAAAATGCGTTGTTTAAGTAAATAAGGTCTTGGAGATTTTAATAGTTTCTCGGGATGATGATTTGCTTCTAGTAAATAAAGGTCAGCATCAACTAAAATATCATGATAACTTTCATCAACATACCCTGTATCTGTAATAATAACAACCTTCTTCTTTTTATAATTAAAAATATAACCGACAGGTTCATTAGCGTCATGAGATAACATAATAGGCATTACTTCAAAGTTTTTATATTTAAAGGCCTCGTCAGCTTTAATTATTTGATAATTAGGTAATAATTTAACGATTTCATCTGATAAGCAATCAAAGGTTCCCTTCGTTAAAAAAACATCTTTTATAATGTTTTTAGATAATAATCTTTTTAATCCTTGAACATGGTCTCCATGTTCATGCGTTAAAAATAAAGCTTTGATATTATTAATGTCTTCGCCATATTCATCAAGTTTTTTAACTATTTTAGAATAAACAATGCCTACATCAATAAAAACCGCTTCATTCTTGGTTTTTAAGTATGTTAAATTACCCTTAGATCCTGATGCTAATACATATATTTCCATTTTTTCACCTAATATTATTGTATCATAAAACAGTGGTATAATAGTTAAGATGATTATGACCCATAATCACCTAAAATAGTTGCATAAAAATATAAAAAATGCTATATTATAAGTGCTGTATTTTTTTAACACATTTAAGGAGTGTACGCATAATATGAATATAAAAAACAAATTATTTCAGGCAAAAAAGATCGCCATTTTGATGATTGCTTTTATTTTTGCCTTAACATTAGTTGCTTGTAAAGATAAAACAGGCACCCCTTATGGATCAATAGATGATTCTGTTTATATGAAAGTTGGAGATTATCAAATTACTAATAAGGAATTATACGATGAATTTAGATTATCATCAGTTAATCGTTTAATTTCAATGATTGAAGAAATGGCTTTTGATGATGTTGAAATTGATTTTGACGATTTAACTGAGTTTGAAGTAGAAAATTTTGAGAAAGAAATTCTTAAATCATTAATTTCTGAATCGGCAACTCCTTCTTCAATTGCTAGTCTACCAGATTATTATATTGCAAGACAAATCATTTCATATGTTGATTCATTTGTAATTGTAAATCCTGATATTGATAAGGATTTAGTAATTGACTTTTTAGAAGAAGTTATTGATGATGTAATTGCTAGAGCTGATGCTGTTGACTTTGATGAAGATGCTTCATTTGTTTATGGATTTTTAGATAAAGATAGTTATCCTTTATATACAGATATCATTGATACTTTTATTAAACAATATAAGTTACCTGTTTTAAAGAAAGTATTTGCTAAATCAATTTTAGGTGATTTAGTTGATGATGAATTAACTGGTGAATTAGCTGATGAAGATTCTGATGTTTATATTAAAGAATCAGACATTGTTTCACAATATAAAAACAATGTCGCCGGTAAATACAATGTTAAAGCCTTAATCATTGAATTTACTTCAGTTAAAGAACATGAAATTGCTAGATATAAACACGCAATTAAATCAAATTCACGTGGTGAATGGTTTAAAATCCCTAATTTATCTGATCAAGACGTAATCGATCAACTAAAACTTGATAATTACGAAGATACTGATCCATTAGGAAAAGCAAAGAAAATTATTACTGACTCTATTTCAAGTGGTGGTTTAGGAATTAGTTTATCTAATTTAGAAGTTATTGACTACAGAAGTCCTGAATTTGCTACTTACTATAATAAATATTCAATTAATAGTAACGCTGATGTTCAACTTGATGATGCTGCAGATTCTAATGAAGTGTTAAATACCTTCTTAGAAATATATGATGAATTAAATGGAACTGATTTTGCTACTAGCGATTTAACAGAACTTGCAAAAGATAATCCATACCGCGATACTTTAGAAGATTACTTTACGTTTGAATATACTGATAACTTATTATCTAAAAATACTTCTTTAAGAAGTTATGTATACGGTCTTGACACTGAAAGCATGTACTATGAAACTTTAGATGAACCTAATGAAGATGGTAAAACATATGCTAGACCTTATTCAAGACAAGTTCAAACCTTTAATAGTAAGCCTTATTTAGTATACTTATTAGATGATGATCGTTTAGATGATGAAAATATCTTAGATGATAATGATAAAGATAATGTTGTCTTTATGGATAATGAATTAGCTCAAAGTAAACGAACAGAAGCTTTAGAAATTCTTGTTAAAAATAAATTATCTTCATCTTATGTTACTAAAAAAGTTAATGAAAAATTAGAAGATTTAAAAGTTGATATTTTTGATTCAGTCTTAAGAGATTTTTATGCTAATCAAAAAGATTATAATGGTTCAAAAGGATTTAAAAATAATGATGTTCTAGCTACTGTTGATGGTAAAGAGATTTTAGTTGATGATTTCTTTGATAAAGTTGAAGAAAGCCTTGGCTTATCAACAGCACTTGATAATTTATTAGTTCAAAAATTAAAAGATAACTATGGTGATCAAATTACTGCTGAAGATGAAAAAGAATTTAGAAAACAACTTGAAGATCAATACGTTAACCCATTCTTAGCTAACCAATACGCTCAAGCAGGATTCCCTTCAAAAATAGGATTAGATAAATTCTTCTTACTAGCATTTGGTGTTCAAGCTAAAGATGGTAAAAGTGCGACTAGAGTTGCTCTTGAAAAGATTTATATTGAAACTAAAATTCGTGAATTATTTGAAGATGACTTAGAAGCTCATTATAAAAGCAATACTGCTGATGATAATATTTATTTAAAATTTGCTGAATTAGCTAAATTAACTCGTGATAACGAAATTAGTATTCAAGCATCTCACTTGTTAGTTTACTTAGATTTAGATGGTGATGATAATCCAGATGATCCAAGAAAAATTGATTTTGCTAAAGCTAATCTAAAAGATATTGATGACTTAGATGACTTAGAAGCTGTTATAAATGAATTTGTTACTGAAATTAATAAACGTGCTAAATTAAAATCAACAATGCAAAAAGGTTTAGAGGATGTCGTAAGTTCATATAATGAAGCTACCAGATATACCTTAACTGTTGGTGAATTACCAGAAAACCCAACTAAAGAAGAAGTTATGGACTACTTAAATCAATATAACAAAGACGATGTTTGGGTTAAATATAAGAGTTTAGGTCTTAAACTAAAATTCGAAAGTTTAGGTGAAATCAACAACCAAACTAACTTCCCGAGTGACGAAGGTGGCGGCTTTGATGTAGACTTCTTTGAATATTCTATGGCCCTTGCTAATCATGTTAAAGATGAATTAGAATTTATGCGTGAAGATGATGAAGATGCTAATGTAAATGAAATCCTTCCTTTATATGCACCGGAATTAACCGATTCAGACATTGATAGAGCTAACTTCAATATGGAAAACACTCGCTCGGGATTTGGTTGGCATATGATTTTAGTAACTGGTTATAATGAATCAGTTTCAGCAAAAGTAGAAGCTATTTCAGATTCAGAAAAAGAAGAATACACTTCAAAAATTGATAATCCTTATGTAGATGATCAAAAATTAGTTGGTTATAATAATGATTCTGATAACTTAACTTGGGAACAAATTCTAATTTATATGAAAGAATCTAAAGAAGAAACTGGAGTTGTTACTTTATCAACCAAAACTCAAAATGCTATTAACAAATACTTCCAACCAATCTTTAATAAATTCAATAGTTCATATTCACAACTTAACATCGCCTTCAACTATTTATTTGACAACAATATCAATTTAGAAGGTGAATTAGGAGTTAAGTTAGACTTATTACTAGATGCTAATTTAAATCAATTTAATAGTTATGCATTCTTTGATGGTTATGATGGTTTAGGCAATTCAATTTACGATAAAGCAACCAGCTTAGAGTATATGGCAATCTATTCAACTTGGTATGACATCTTAGGTTAATTATTAAACTAAAAGGACTTAAACAAGTCCTTTTTTCTTTATTACTATGAAGTAAAAAAGGTAGATATCATCATTAATATCTACCTTTTATTTTACTATTTTTTTAATTTTGGTTTATAAAATCTCATTCGATCTAATACACCAATTGATTCGGTAAATTCACCATCTTTAAGCCTTTTTAAATTTTCTCCTAATTCAGTAAACTTAGAATCAATTGTATCAATATACCACAACATTAAGGCTTCACCTATTTGTGGTTTTTTAGGAGAACCAAAGTTTAATAAACCATGATGGGAAATAATTAAATGTTTTAGTAATAAAGCTTCTTCACTATCACTTACATTTAATTTTAAAGCTGCTTCTTCTACTTCGATTGCTCCCATAACCAAATGGCCGATTAACATTCCTTCTTTAGTATACTCACCATCAACCCCAGTCATTTCATTTACTTTAGAAACATCATGTAAGATTGTCCCTGAATATAATAAATCTTTATTTAAAAAAGGATATATTTCTAACATATTTTCAGCAATCTTTAACATAGTATATGTATGATAGGAGAGTCCTCCAACATAGGCATGATGAAATTTAGTGGCGGCAGGATGTAAATAAAATTCGGCTTTATATTTAAGATAGACATAATTAGTAATATCTTTTAAGATTTTATTTTCAATCTTATTTAAATAGTTTTCAATTTCTTCTTTAATTTTTGTTAAAGAAATAGGAGCGTGATCATAAAAGATATTTAAAAGACGATCTTTTTCATTTTTATCTAAATTAGATTTTTCTAGTAAAGAAAAACTAATCGCTTTATAATTAGTATCTTCTTCTCTTTTATATGGTTCTAATTCAAAGACATATACTTTTCCGATTTCTAATTTTTTTTCATCACCAACATTTAATTTTACATTAAAGTGAACATTTCCTTCTAAATAAATAGATGTATTAGCGAAATTATCACCGCGATTAATTGAGATTACTTTTCCAATTGCTTGTTTCATAGTTTCTCACTTCTTTCTAAATATTTAATAATATCTTCTTTTGTATTTTTAATTTTTTTATCTAAGATATCGATAACTAACTGTCTTTGGAGTTTCCCAAGCCATGCCCCAGGTTTTTTATGGTAAAATTCAACAATTTCATCACTAGTTAAAGCTAAATCAACAATCGATTTAACTGGTAAATTTTTAAACTCTGAGGTTATTTTCCTTTCTAAATGTGGAGCTTTTTTTAAATAAAAATTGACTTTATTAGCTAAGATTGAAATTTCTAAACCATACTGATATAAAATATGATCGGTTATCTCAGGATGATTGATTGCTAAATACGAGGCTTTTTTATATTTATTTTTATGGATATTAGAAAATGGCCATGTTGATGGAATGATGCCATCATTTAAAGTAAATGATAAAGCAAAAAAGGTATCAACATAAGGCATTTCATCAAGAGTTTGTACATATTCAATTCCTTTTTTAAGTCCTGGTAAATAATTATGTAATTCACAATTAATTAGAGTAGTTAAAGCATCTTTTAAAAATGGACCTTTTAAGATTTTAATCATTTCCGTTAAAACTCTTTCCATCTTTAATTCTTTTAATAAATGATTGTTTCTTTTCATTGATGATAAGGTATCTTCATGGATCTTAAAACCTAATTTAGATTGAAAATAAACCGCTCTTAAAATTCTTAAAGCATCTTCATTAAATCTTTCGTCGGGGTTTCCGATTGTTCTAATTATTTTATCTTTGATATCTTTGATCCCTGATACATGATCATAAATATTTTGAAATTCATCCATTAAAATTCCATTCATTGTAAAATCACGACGATTAACATCATCTAAGACATTATCAGAATATATTACTGAATCGGGATGTCTAAAATCTGATGATGGGCCATCTAATCTAAAAGTTGTCACTTCAAATTTATGATTATCAAAAAGGATAGTTACAGTCCCATACTTTAAACCGGTTGGTACCGATTTATATAGTTTCAGTATTTCATAAGGCTTAGCTTTAGTCGTAATATCAATATCAGAAAAAGGTCTTTTCATTAGAAAATCCCTAACAACACCACCAACTAAATAAGATTCAAAACCTTTCCTTTTTAAATCTTTAACTAAATTTTTCGCTGCTTCAAAAGCCATTTTTTATCATCCTTATTTAAAATATTTCTACCACTCATTATATCAAAATAAAACAATTTTAAAAAGTTAAAGTAAATTATGATATACTATTTTTAGGTGAATATATGTATTATTTAAAAAAACAAACAATCAGTGAAATCATTATTTCTAAATCTAGATTTATTGGTGTCATTACTCCTATTAATAATTTAGATGAAATGAATCAAATATTAAAACAACTAAAAAAAGATTTTCCGAAAGCGACTCATTATTGTACAGCATATATATTTAATCAATCTCAAGGATCAAATGATGATGGTGAACCGTCGGGAACCGCAGGGGTACCAATTTTAGAAATCTTAAACCATCATAAATTAAATAAAGTGTTTGCGGTGGTGATCAGATATTATGGCGGAATTAATTTAGGTGCTGGTGGTTTAATTAGAGCTTATGCAAAATCTACTAAAGACTCTCTCGAAAATGCTCATTTTTTAAAAGAAGTAACTTTAGATTCATATACAATAACTTTTAATTATGATAAGGTTAATGAAATAGATTTAATCTTTCATAACTTTATTAGTGATAAAGAATATACTGATATTATTACCTATCATCTCTTATTAAGTAAAGATAGTAATTTAATTCAAACTAACAACCATTTACTAATAAATTATAAATATAATGGCGAAAAAACTGTTTATACACCTAAAAAAAATCATGATTAATTCATGATTTTATTTTAGTGGAAATAATTCAATTATATCAATTAAAAATTTCGCTAGTAAATAACTTACTAAGATTGAAATTATTAAATAGGCGGCATTAATTTCAAAAAGGCGATATTTTTTAAAAATACGCTCTATTTGAATAGCTTGTAAAACTCTAAAAACTGTAATAAAACTAACAACAAATACTCCCCAAAAAACTAAATAAATCGCTAATCCCGTCATTACTTAGTTCCAAATAAACGATCTCCACAATCACCTAATCCAGGGACAATATATTTGTTTTCATCAAGTTTTTCATCTAACGCTGCTAAATAGATTGGAACATCGGGATGATCAGTTTGGAGTTTTAAGACTCCCTCAGGACAACCAACTAAACCAACAAATCTTACATCGGTTGCACCATCTTTTTTAATTTCGGTAATTGCATCACTTGCAGAACCACCGGTTGCAAGCATTGGATCTAAAACAATTACACATGAATTTTCTAAGTCTGATGGTAATTTTTTATAATAAGAAACTGGTAAGGCAGTTTTTTCATCACGGTATAATCCGATATGGCCTATTTTAGCGGTTGGAATCAAATTATGGATGCCATCTACCATCCCAAGTCCGGCCCTTAAAATTGGCACTAAAACTATTTGTTTTTTTAATTCATAAGCAACTGTTTTAGTAATCGGAGTTTCAATTTCAATTGGAACTGTTTCTAAATCCTTCGTAATCTCATAAGTAATTAAAGCGCCTAATTCAGAAACATTTTCTCTGAATTTTTTCATATTGGTAGTTTTTTGGCGGATGATTGCCATTTTATGATCAATTAATGGATGTTTGATAATAACTGTTTTACTCATTGCAGTTATCCTTTTCTAGGTTAGTTATCTTATCAATTCTTTCTTGATGTCTTTCTTCAATTGTTGATTTTAAAAAGGTGTCAACAATTTTCTTAGCTTCTTCAGCAGTACTAGTTCTAGCCCCTAAAGTTATTATATTTGCGTGGTTATGTTCTTTAGCTAGTTTTGCTGTTAGCTCATTATAAACAAGAGCCGCTCTAATTCCTTTTACTTTATTAGCAGCAATACTCATGCCAATTCCTGTTCCACAAATTAAAACACCATAATCAACTTCACCATTTTGAACTGCTTTTCCAACTTTATTCGCATAATCTGGATAATCAGTTCGATCGGCACTACTCGTGCCATAATCAAAGGTTTCGATTCCTTCATTATTTAAATGGTTAATTAATTTTTCCTTCAGAATATAGCCTGCATGATCTGCACCAAATCCTATTTTCATAAATTAACCTGCCTTTCTTATACTAGTGATTATTATATCACAATTTTATTTTTATGTTAAAATTTATTGTTAATAATTTTTAACATATCTTCTTTTTTTATTTCACCTTCTCTAATTATTTGATAAGGTCTTTTAGAAATATCAATAACTGTTGATGAGATTTTACTTAAAGGTAGTTTATTTTCATATATTTCATCCACTAAAGTTTTATATATAGTTGATATTTTTAAGTAATCATTTAATGGTGGTTCATGACTTTGATTTACTGAAGTAGTTTTTAAAGGTCCATATTGATTGATTAACTCTAAAGCTTTTGGATGATTTGGAATTCTTAATGAAATAGTTTTTTCATTTGATTCTTTAAAATATCTTTTCTTACTTTTTAAGATGATGGTAAGTGCACCCGGATGAAATGCTTTACTTAGTTTTTTTGCATCTTTAGTTATTTTAGCGTATTTGTTTAAATCTTTAATATCTTTACATAAAATAGCTAAAGGTTTATTAAACTCACGTCCTTTAATTTGATATATTTTATTAATTCCTTCTTGATTTAAAAAGTGAGTCCCAATTCCATATACTGTATCAGTTGGGAAAATTATTATTTTATTCATTAAAGATATCCCCTTTAAAAATAACTGTAATTCGGTCTTTTTGTTGCATATCTTGATATTGTTTAATTTTAATATTATTTAAGTATTTATTAGCTAGTTCTTTAATCAAAGGACTTTGATCAAAGCCGTGTTCAAAAAATATAATACTGTTTTTTGTTAAATGATTATTAACATCTTTTAAAATAGTTTCATAGTGATCAATTCCTTTTTCACCACCATATAAAGCAAGCTTTGGTTCTTTTTTAACAAGATCATCAATTTCTTCATTATTTTTTATATAAGGTGGATTAGAAATAATAAAATCATATCTCCCTTTAACATTCATAAACCAATTAGATTCATAAAAAGAGACATCAACTTTATGATGTTCTTTATTTTTATTAGCAATCTTTAAAGCTTCTTTAGATATATCTACACCAGAAATATTAATTAAAGGGGCTTCTTTCTTTAAAGTAATTGGGATGGCTCCACTTCCGGTTCCAAGGTCAATTACTTTAATATTTTTATTTTTAAAATATTTATCATACATTAATAATATTTTTAAAACTAATTCTTCGGTTTCTCTTCTTGGAATTAAAACATCTTTATTAACAATAAATTTATAACCATAAAAGTCAGTATAACCTAAAATATGTTCAATTGGAGTATTTTTATATAAATATAAATTAATTGATTCTTCAATTTTGTTTATGTTTATATTTTTAATTTCCTCTTCATATTTTAAATATAACTGGCTTGAATTAAGATTTAATAAACCCATTATTAAAAACTTAACCGCCATTGGTTCTTTATTTAAAGAGGATGCTAGGTTTTTATAATGAGCAATAAAATCTTTTAATATCACTTTAGTTTCCTTGGATTGCTCTTTTTTGAAATTCATTAATTAAAGGGTCGATAATTAAATCGATTCTTCCTTCCATAATTTGATCTAAACGATTAAGTGTTAAATGAATCCGGTGATCTGTGACTCTATTTTGGGGATAGTTATAAGTTCTTATTTTTTCACTTCTATCGCCAGTACCAATTAATTCTTTCCGGCTTTTACCTTCTTCTTCTAATCTTTCTTGTAAAATCTTATCATAAATTCTTGTAACTAAGGATTTATAAGCGCGAGCTTTATTTTCGTGTTGACTACGCTCTTCTTGAGACTGAGTGACAATTCCTGTAGGAATATGAGTTAATCTTACTGCTGAGTAAGTAGTATTAACTGACTGCCCTCCCGCACCTGATGAGTTATATGTATCAACTCTAATATCTTCCCATGAAACATCTACATCAATTTCATCTTGTTCTGGTAAAACTAAGACAACAGCCGTTGAAGTGTGAACTCTTCCTTGTGATTCTGTTTCAGGGACTCTTTGAACCCGGTGGACTCCGGATTCATATTTTAAATATGAATATACATTTTTACCCGAAATTGAAAACTCAATAGAAGCAAACCCTCCCATTGTACCAGGTGATTGGTTAATTAAACTTATTTTCCAGTTTCTTTCTTCCGCTAATTTAGCATACATTCTAAATAAATTACCGGCAAAAATATTACCTTCATCACCACCAGCAGCACCTTTTATTTCCATAATTATATTTTTTCCATCATTAGGGTCTTTAGGAATTAAAAGAATTTGTAGCTTTGTTTTTAAGTTATCTAATTTTTCGTTAATAGTTTTAAGTTCTAACTTAAAAGCCTCAATTAATGATTGATCACTTTCAATTTCTAATAATTCATTTAAATCATTTACTTCATCATTTAATTTAAGATACTCATTATACGCTAAAACGGCGGGTTCTAAATCGCTCATCTCTTTCATCATATTAGTCATTTTTTTAACATCTGAAATGCCTTTACTTAATTCATCTTGAATTTTTAAATAGCTTTCTTTCATTAATTTTAATCTATCAAACATATAAACTCCTTAAAATATACTATAAAATATTAAGCCTAAAACTCCTGAGGTTATAATTAAATAAATAGGATTTAATTTCTTAAAAATTAAAGTTAAGGTTAAGATAACTCCAAAAATAACTAAACCTATATAATCAACATTAAAACCATCCATCCAAGGTAGGTCACCTAGGATTGTATTTATAAAAACTATTATTCCGGCTGATAATATAAGCCCAATTGATAAAGGATTTATCCAACCTAAAATGGTTCTAGATACCTTGCTCTTTAATACTTTATCAGAAAAGTAGGCAATTAGCAAAATAATTATAAAACTTGGTAAAATAACCCCTAAGGTTGCAAAAAGAGAACCTAAAAAACCATGGGTATTAAACCCTACAAAAGTTGCTAGATTAACTGATAATGGGCCAGGGGTTGATTCGGCAATCCCAATAAATTGATCCATCTCACCACCAGTTAAATATCCATTAAAAATAACTTCATGTCTCATTAAAGGGATCATTGCATATCCACCACCAAAGGTAAATAAACCAATTTTAAAGAAAATCCAAAATAATTTTAAATACTCAATCATTGACTTTCCCCCTTAATAAATATACATGAATTAAAGAAGCCAATGCGGTAATTAAAATTAAATAAATAACCGAAAAATTAGGAAAAATCAAAGTAATTAAAACCGCAATAACAATTAAACTTATATTAATAACATTAACCTTTAATTGTTTTTGAAGCATAAACCATGCTTTAAAAATTAAAACTGAAATCCCTGCTGCAATTCCTTTTAAAACATTTTGAATATATATGTTATCTTGAAAAGCTATTAAAAAGATCGAAATTAACATAATAACAATTAAAGAAGGTAATGCCACTCCTATGGTGGCTAAAAGAGAACCTAAAAATTTACTTTTATAATAACCGATAAAAGTAGCTCCATTAATCGCGAACGGTCCCGGAGTTGACTGTGAGATTGCGACTAAATCAAGCATCGTCTTTTCATCAATCCATTTTTTATTTTCAACTACTTCCTTTTGCATAACCGCAATCATCGCGTACCCACCACCAAAGGTAAATAATCCAATCTTAAAAAACGTAATAAATATATCTAAATAACCATCTTTTTTCATACTGACTTCCTTTTCTCAAACTAGTTATATTTTATCACATGAGCCCTTAAATATGATATAATTAGTCACAAAGGAGGTTTAAATAAATGGAAAAATTACACAATTTATTAAATAAACAAGTTGCTAATTTAGCAGTGTTTTTTACAAAACTTCACCATTATCATTGGTTTGTTACCGGTAAAGGATTTTTCACACTTCATGAAAAATTTGAAGAACTTTATGATGAAATCAATGAATTATATGATGAATTTGCTGAAAGACTATTAGCGATTAAAGGGAAACCAGCATCAACTATGAAAGATTATTTAAGACTTACCTCATTAGGTGAGTCAAATGAAATGGATGCTAATTTAATGGTTAAAGAAGTTATTAATGACTTAAAACTATTAGTCATTGAGTTAAAAGAATTAACTGTCTTATCTCAGGATCTTGAAGATGAACAAACTGCTGATATGGCAATTAGTACAGTTACATCTTTTGAAAAACATCTTTGGATGTTTGAAGCGTTCTTAGATTAATAATTAGGTAGCTTAGTCTACCTTTTTTATTAAAAAAAGGGTTGCCCCTTTTTAATTTGTTTGTTCTTCAACTTTTGATCTTTCCATAAATCTTGAATATCTTGGTGAGAAAAATAAATCTATATTACCTAAAGCGCCTTGACGGTTTTTAGCAATAATAATTTGAGCATCAACTGATGTTTGATCCCCACGGTCCTTTTCAAAATAATCATCACGGTGAATAAATAAAACAATATCAGCGTCTTGTTCAATTGATCCCGATTCTCTTAAATGGGATAACATCGGTACTTTATCATCTTCAGCTTTTCTTGATAATTGTGATAAGGCAATTACCGGTACTTTTAATTCTCTAGCCATTTGTTTTAACGCTCTTGAAATTGTTGAAACCTCTTCTTGTCTCGTTCCACCTCTTTGGCGATCGGCTGAAACTAATTGTAAGTAATCTACCACGACTAAATCAAGTTTACCTTCTAAAGCTAGTTTTCTTGATTTAGCTCGTATATGATTAATATTATATGAAGTAGCGTCATCAAAATAAATATTTAATTGTTTCATTTTATCAGTAAAAACTTCTAAATGGCGCCACTCATTTTGATTTAAAGAACCAGTTCTTAATTTTCTCATTTCAATATTAGTTAAACTTGATAACATTCTCATTAGTAATTGTTCATTACTCATTTCAAGTGAAAAAAATGCTACCCCAGCTTGACTTTCTTTATTACTCATCGCCGCGTTAATAGCTATGTTAATAGCTAGTGCGGTTTTTCCAACTGAAGGTCTCGCCGCTAAAATAATTAATTCTTCTTTTTGAAGACCATGAATATAATTATCTAGAGTAGTAAACCCTGTCTTTAGACCCGTAATAGATCCCTTATAGTCTTTTAAATAGTCTAATTTGTCACGATATTCACCAACTACCTCGGTAGTTGTTTTAAAGCCGCCTAGATTTCTTTTTTGAGATAAAGAAAGAATTTGTTCTTCAGCGAGGTTTAAATAAGAATCTGTATCTAAATCATCGGTAAATCCCTTGGTTGCTAAACTTTGAGTTGTGTTTATGATTTCTCTTTTTAATGATAAATCTTGAATGATACTAATGTATGTTTCTAAATGTTCTAAAGAAACGGTATATTCAGAAAGTTCAATTAATGTGGTAATCCCACCGACAGTTTCAAGTTGACCCTTATTTGTTAAAACACTTGATAAAGAGGTATAATCAATTTCTTGATTTTTAAAATATAAATCTTTCATTGCTTGATAAATTAGTTGATGATTTTTAAAGAAAAAATCATTTTCTCTAATTTCATCAAAAACATTAGGAGCTGTTTTATTATCTAATAAAATTGCACCTAAGACTGATTTTTCGGTATCATTTGAATTAGGGAGTTTATTACTCATAATTAATCTCTTTTCTCGACAACATTTACTTCAAATTGGGCTTTAATTCCTTTATCTAAATTTACGGTAACCGGATAAATTCCAGCGGAAACTAAATCATTTTTTAACTCTAATTTCTTACGGTCAATGGTAACTTGATGGTCTTTTTCAAACTCCTCAACGATTTGTTTAGGGGTTATTGAACCAAATCTTTTTCCATCAGCACCAACTAATATAGTTAGTGTAATGCTTTTTCCTTCTATTTCTGAAGCTAATTTTTTAATTAATTGTACATATTTTTCTTCAGCTTCTTTTTCTTTTTTTAAATCATCTTCTAATTTTTTTAAGTTGGTCGGGTTAGCTTCGATAGCTAATTTTGATGAAATCAAATAATTAGCATAACCACCTTTAACTTCAATAACTTCATTTTTCTTACCCTTACCCTTTAAATCTTCTAATAATATTACTTTCATAGGTTCACTGTCTCCTCCATATTCAAATTCTAGTATTTGTTTTAATTCTTCATAAACTTCGATTGTTTTTTTATCTCTTATTTGGGTTGCAGCACTGGTTAAATGGCCACCACCACCCATTTGTTCCATAATGACTTGAACATTTATAGCGCCATAACTTCTTGCTGATATACCGATTAAATCTTTATCTAATTTTGTTATTGTAAAGGCGGCATCAACATTTTTAATGTTTAATAACCCTTCTGATACTTGAGCGATAAATGCTCTAGAGTGATTTGAACGGTCAGATTTTACAATCGCAAATCTATCTAAAAATATTTCAGCATTAGATAATAAATTACTTAATTCAATTACATGTGATAAATCATTTCTTATCCATGTTTTTGATAGTAATGGATCAGCATCATATTCTTTTAATTTTGAAGCTGTTTCAAAGGTTCTTACTGTTGTTCTGTAAGTAAAGTTATTTGTATCAACAATTAAGCCTCCATACATTATGCTAGCTTCAATATAATCAATCTCAATATCTCGGTTAAAGTAAGTAATTAATTCGGTTAATAACTCAATGGTTGATGATGCTGATGAGTCTATATAGTTTAAATCTCCTTCAATTGAGTTTTCACTACCACGGTGATGATCAATTACAACCGTTGTTAAATCAAGATCTAATAGTTCTTTTGAATGAACAATATTTTTTAATTGAGTATCAACAACAACTAATAATCCATCTTCGCTATTTTTGTTTAAAGCATCTTCGGTTCTTATCATGTATTTAAGTAAAATGTGGTCATTTTGTTTTAAGTAGTTATAAACATAGCTAACAGTTGGATCTAGTTTTTCTTCATCAATAATTAAATATGAAACAATATCAGGAGCGGTAAGTGACATTTTAAAGATTGCTATCATCGAGCCAAATGCATCCATATCTAATTCATCGTGACCCATTATAAATAAAGTATCAGACTTATCAAATAATCTTTGTAAAGAACTAGCCATTTGTTTGACATTTGTTCTTGATTGTTTCGTGGTTGCTTCATGTTTAGCACCAAAGTATTTTATTTTTTCGCCTTCAATATTAACAACCACTTGATCACCACCACGCTTTTCAGCAAGATCGATAGCATTTTGAGCATAAGTTGATAGTTCGTCAAACTCTAAATCCCATGAAGCTATTCCGATTGATAAAGTTATATTAATATCGTGGTTATCAGATATTTCTTTAATTTGATCTAAAATATCGAATTCTTTTAAGATCATTCCATCAAGTCTTTTTCTTTTAACAAACATTAATAACCGATCATCGCTAATTGGTTTAATAAATCCTTGGAAACTTTCAATCCATTCCGATGTCTTTGATAGTATTTCACTAGTTATTAATGATTGTTCTGCTATATCTAATGGTGATAAGTTTTCATCAAAATTATCGATATTAATAATACCGAGTGCGGGAAGGTTTTCGATATATTCTTTTTTAATGTTTTCTCTTTCCGTGGCGTTAAATAAATATAAAACTGAAAACTCCGGTTTATAAATGACATCTAACATTTTATCATTTAATGAGATAGTAATTATTTTATGGATAGCTTCATTGACATAATTATAAAGAGGTTCACTAATATCTTTTAATTTATGATCGATTAAAATAGTCCCAAATAAAGTTTTAGCATAATTATTAACCCATCTAATTTCTAATATTTCTTCATCTAAGACAATGATTCCAACCGGAAGAGTTTGGAATGCGTCTTCACCTATTTGGTTAACTCTCGGTGATAGTTTACTCCACCTAGCTAATCTATTTTGTAGATTTTTAATCGTGTGTTTATATTTTAAATTATAAAAAGTTATTAATGAAATTATTAATAAAGTATTTGAAAAAAGTAAAAAGCCATAAACATAAAAATCGATATTAGAAATATTATTTAAAATATCGGTTAATACTAATATTGAATATAAAGTTAAAGAAAGTATTGATATAAAAATACCAATAATTAAAAATATTGCTTTTTTCAAAAATAATTACCTTCCTATTAAAAATTATATCATATCTTTTGATTATTTTTTTAAAAAAATATCCCCAATATTTGGGGATAAAATTAATTATTCTTTTACAAACGGTAGTAAAGCCATGTGGCGAGCTCTTTTAATTGCTACTGCTAATTCACGTTGCCATTTTGCTGATGTTCCTGTAACTCTTCTTGGTAATATTTTACCACGGTCAGTTATAAATTTTTTTAATAATTCAACATCTTTAAAATCAATATAAGAAAATTTATTTTGAGTGAAATAGCAAACTTTTTTCCGTCTTCTAAAATGAGGTCTTCTTTGCATTTAAGTAATCCTTTCTAAAATGGTAGTTTATCATCGTTTTTAACTACACTGGGTTCATCATCTGACTCTGTTAATCTACGAGCTGTTTCTTCGTATTGTCTTTGAGTATCACTTTGGTAATCGTTTTGATTGTTTTTATTTGATCTTTCTAATAGTTGAACACTATCACATTGAACCTCGGTGATATATCTTGTTTCACCAGATTGGTCTTGATAAGTTCTAGTTTGGATTTGACCAGTAACAGCTAGTAAATTACCTTTACTTACATAATCTTTCATAAATTGTGCTGAATGTCTCCAGGCAACACAATTAATAAAGTCGGCTGGTCTTTCTCCTGATTCTGTCGTGTATTTACGATTTACGGCGAGTGAAAATGATACAACAGCTATATTACTTTGAGTCATTCTAAGATCTACATCTCGAGTAATTCTTCCAACTAATACAACATTGTTAACCATGTTATTATTCTCCTAACTTTACTTCAATATTACGAATAATATTTTCGTTAATTGAAATAATACGCTTATATTCGTTAATAGCATCAATAGTCATTTCAACTAATAGCCAAACGTAATACCCTTTTTTATGTTTTTCAATTTCATAAGCTAAATCTTTTAAGCCAATTTCTTTTAATTCTAAAATGTTGCCACCATGATTGGTAATAACGTTATTTAAATTAGCAATTATATCTTTAATTGCTTCTGGCTCAACAGATGGTCTTATGATATACATAAGTTCATATTTACGCATTTATTTTCCTCCTTTTGGTCTTTGGTCATTTCTGACAAGGTTTTTTTAAAATCCTATTAATTATAACATTTAGAAAACGTATTTACAACTTTGGAAAGTATTATAATTTTTTCACATACTTTTAAAATTAATTAATGATTTTATTAATTAATTCATAAGTTTTTTTAACGGTTTCATTGATATTTTTAATTCGAGTATTTTTATCATCAAATACTTGATGAAAAACTTTTAAATAATCATTATACTTAATACCAATATATACTTGATTAGGGTTTTTACCACTTGCATATCCAGTAATTGAAACGGTTAGATTAGCTTTTGTTAAATCAGATAACTTTAAAACCATTTCTTTAGCTATTTCCTTTGAAACAACCCCGTATTTTAAAATAAGATTATAATCAAAGTTTAATCTTTTTGATTTTAAATATGAATCATATAAGACATAACTTTCTTTTAAAATTAAAGAAGCGTCTTTATATTTAACTAATTTACCAACTAAATTACCACCAGTCATTGATTCTACAAAAGAAATGGTTTCATTTCTTTTGGTTAATGTATTAATTAATTTTTTCATCGGTTGATCGTTACATCTAAAACTTTAGTTTCAAATTTATTAGTTACTTCATTTTTTCTAATTACTTCAAAGGTATAGGTTTTACCTTTAATAATTGGCGATAACATATCGATTAATTGTTCATTTGAAACCACTGTTTTACCATCAACTTTTTTAATTAAATCATATCTTTGTAAAATCCCGCTTGATGATCTTGTTGAATTAACTTCAATAATAACTACTCCTACTTCATTCACAGGAACATGATCATATGGATCAAATAACATTCCTTCATCACCAAAAACACTATAATCAATGGAAATAAAATTGCTGTAAGTTACGATTTGAATCCCTATTTTAGGGGTTACGCCATCAAGTCTTCTTTTAATCATTTTAGCGGTTTGATTTACATCGATAGAATCATTAATTAAATAAACTAATTCCATATCACGGTCTCTTAAAGTTTCTAATCTTTGAGTGTTAACACCAATAAAGGTTCCATCAGATGAAAAGAGTGGCCCACCTGAATTACCAGCATTAATATTAGCCGTATGGGAAATAAAAGAATTAGATAAATTTGTAATAATGCCTAGGTTTGTTACTAGGTTATGGTTTTCTTCTTCGGTTGGTGTACCGATCCCAAAGACAGTTTGACCAACTGAAAGTTGGACATGAGTATTTTCATCTTCATAAGGGATAATCGGGATTAAAGGGTACTCAAATGAAGATTCAAATCTAACGATTGCGATATCTTCATTTCCTCTTGTCATTTCATCATCACTTGGAAAAGCGTAAATATCTCCTTCTTCTAAAGTATCGAAGGCAGTTTTAATCATTATTCTAGTAACACCTTCAACAACATGATTATTAGTTAAAACATAGTAATAATAAGTATTAGGGGAAGCTTCTTCTTTTTTAAAGATCATACCTGATCCTAATCCTAAATCAAAATCTAAATAATAATCTAACATTGTTACGACACTTAGTTTTAAATCTTCGACTAATAAATTAAATTCTTCTTCTGTATATGGCTCTCTTAAAGGATTATCTATTTTTTCAAAACTACAACTTTGGTATGTAGATGATGATAAAAATATTAAGAGAAATACAAATATTTTTTTCATTAAATAATTCCTTCAACTAATTCAATTACTCTATTTACAATAATAGCTTGATTAACTAAAACCTCTGGTCTATTATTGCTTGTTGTTGTTGAGTATTTTATATTTATTCCGATTAACATTCCAGTTTCTTTTAAATAAAGTGGGGAACCTAAATCACCATAATTTAAATTGGTGCCATGAACAATTATATTTTCTCTAATTCCCATAATAGCGGCAGGATTAGTAACATAATTAAAGTAGCCATTTGAAACCGGAGTTCCGATTGAAAAAATAGTATTTGTAATAAGTTTATTATATTCATTTGGATAAGGGATTAAATTTATCGCCGGTAGTTCTTCTGATGCTTCAAATTTTAAAACAGCAACTACTTCATCGCCTGGTTCATAACTATTAACTGGATTTAATAAGGTTCCATTAAAATATTTAGATGGACGTATATAAATCTTTATGTCACTAGATTCAAAAGCAACCTCCATAACGGTAATAACATAATAAGTATTCGATAATGTTTTACTTTCTTTTTTAACAATAACCCCTGAAGCTCTTTGTTCTTTATTATCACTATCTAATGAAGTTATTGCTACATTGCTTGGTTTTAAATCTTCAATTAAATTGATAAACTCATTTTCTTCTAAAGTAATGCTTGGGGCATAAACCTCATTATTATTTTGAGGCGTATAATTATTTAAATCAAAACATGCCGTTAAAGTTAGCGTTATTAATAAAATAATTATTATATTTAAAATTCTTTTCATATTATTACTCCAATCTAAATAAATTAATTGCATTTAAAGTTGTTATTTCTTTAACAACTTTTTCATCTATTTCTTTTATTTTACTAATCTCTTTGGCTACATACTTAGTATATGCCGGTTCATTTCTTTTTCCCCGGTATGGTACTGGACTTAAAAAGGGGGAATCTGTTTCTAATAACATTTTATCTAAAGGAATATTCTTAACAACTTCTTTTAATTCTATTGCTTTATTAAAAGTGACTACTCCACTAATTCCAATATAAAAGCCAAAATCAATCGCTAATAAAGCATCTTTTAAGTTGCTGGAAAAAGAATGAAAAACTCCTCTTACTTTACCTTTATATGGTTTTAAAACATCATAAGCTTCTTTAAATGAGTTTCTAGTATGAACAATAATTGGTAAATTGTATTTGATGGCTAATTCAATTTGTTCAGCAAAAATCTTTTTTTGAAAATCTAAGTTATCTTTCCGCCAATGTAAATCAATTCCTATTTCACCAATTGCGACAACTTTATTATTTTTGATTAAAGGAATGATTTCACTTACTTTATTGTTATCAACGCTTGTTGGGTGAACTCCAACTGATGAATATAAGTTAGGATATTTATTAGCTAAATGAATTGACCTTAAATTATGCTCTTTGTCCATTCCAACAACAATTATTTTTAAAATATCGTTGGCTTTAGCATTTGAAATAACTTCGTCAATATCATTTTTAAATTGCTTCATATTAATATGGGAATGTGTGTCAACTATCATATTTTTATACCTTCTAACATGGAAATATTATACCATATTAATATTTATTTTTATTTAATAAGTTTTTATTACTTTATTATTAAAATCGATTATTTTTATAATTTTAGGTATAAAAAAAACCAGCTATTAAAATAGCTGGTTAAAATGTGTTTTTTAAGGTTAAGCTAAAATCTTAACAACTGATCCAGATGCAACAGTTTTTCCACCTTCACGAATTGAGAACTTAGTTCCTTCTTCTAAAGCGATAGGGTGAATTAATTCAACAGTAACCTCAGCATTATCGCCAGGCATTACCATTTCTGTTCCTTCATGTAATTCAATTACGCCAGTAATATCTGTTGTTCTAAAATAAAATTGTGGGCGGTAATTTGAGAAGAATGCAGTATGACGTCCACCTTCTTCTTTTGATAATACATAAATTTGGGCAGTGAATTTGTTAAAAGGTTTAACACTTCCTGGTTTTGATAAAACTTGACCACGTTCAATATCATCACGAGATACACCACGTAATAAAGCACCAATATTATCTCCTGCTTCAGCATGATCTAATAATTTTCTAAACATTTCAACTCCAGTAACTGTAGTTGAACGTGTTGGTCTAATTCCAACGATTTCAACTTGGTCACCAACTTTAACAACACCACGGTCAACACGACCAGTCGCAACTGTACCACGTCCAGTAATTGTGAAGACATCTTCAACTGGCATTAAGAATGGTCTTTCAGTATCTCTTGGTGGAGTGTCGATGTATTCATCAACTGCTGCCATTAATTCTTTAACTTTTCCAACCCAAGGATCTTTACCTTCTAAAGCACCTAAAGCTGAACCACGGATTACTGGAATATCATCTCCTGGGAAATCATATTCAGATAATAATTCTCTAACTTCCATTTCAACTAAGTCAAGTAATTCTTCATCATCAACTAAGTCAGCTTTGTTTAAGAAAACAACTAACTTAGGAACACCAACTTGACGAGAAAGTAAGATATGTTCTCTTGTTTGAGGCATAGGACCATCAGCAGCTGATACAACTAAGATAGCACCATCCATTTGAGCGGCACCGGTAATCATGTTTTTTACATAGTCAGCGTGTCCTGGGCAGTCAACGTGAGCATAGTGACGATTTTCGGTTTCATATTCAACGTGTGAAGCGTTAATAGTTATTCCACGTTCTTTTTCTTCTGGGGCTTTATCGATTTGAGCATAATCTTGTTTAGTAGCTAAACCCTCTCCAGCTAATACGTTAGTAATAGCTGCTGTTAATGTAGTTTTACCATGGTCAACGTGTCCAATTGTTCCGATGTTGACATGGGGTTTTGTTCTTTCAAATTTTTGTTTTGCCATAACGCAAAATTCCTCCTATTTATATTTAATCAATTTTCTTGTTATTCATATTATTTTAACATAATAAAATATGTTTGTGAAGTAAAGCGGCTAATTTGTGCTGCGTTTCTTTATTATTTCTTCTTGAATGCTCTTAGGTGCTTTTTCATAGTGATCAAACTGCATAATGAATGTTGCTCTTCCTTGTGTATTTGATCTAAGTGATGTTGCATAACCAAACATTTCTGATAGTGGAACAAAGGCTCTTATCGCGATTGCATTCCCTCTTCCTTCTTGGCTATCTAGTCTACCTCTTCTTGAAGTTAAATCACCAATAACGTTACCAACATAATCATTTGGGGTAACAACTTCAACGTCCATAATTGGTTCTAAAATTGCAACTCCCGATTTTTCTTTGGTTTCTTTAACTGCCATTGAACCAGCTCTGTTACAGCCCATTTCTGATGAGTCAACCTCGTGGTATGAACCAAAGACTAAGGTGGCTTTTAAATCAACCATTTGATATCCAGCAACAACACCTGATTCTAAAGCTTCTTCAATTCCTTTTTGAACGGCTGGAATATATTCTCTAGGAATGACTCCACCAACAATTTTGTCAACAAATTCAAATCCTTTTCCTGGATTTGGTTCAAATTCTAAGACGACATGTCCATATTGACCACGACCACCTGATTGTCTAATAAATTTAGTTTCTATCTTAGCGGCTTTAGTAATCGTTTCACGATATGAAACTTGTGGTTCTAAGACATTAGCATCAACTTTAAATTCTCTTTTTAATCGATCAACAATGATGTCTAAATGTAATTCTCCCATTCCAGCAATAATCGTTTGACCAGTTTCTTTATTAGAATATGTTTTAAAGGTTGGATCTTCTTCTGCTAACTTAACTAAAGCAATCCCAATTTTATCTTGGTCAGCTTTAGTTTTAGGTTCTAAAGCGACTTCAATAACTGGTTCAGGGAAATTCATTGACTCTAAAATGATATTATCATCAACTGAGGTTAATGTGTTACCAGTTGTAACACCTTTTAGTCCGACAGCTGCTGCAATATCACCGGCATAAACTTCACTAACTTCAGTACGGTGGTTAGCATGCATTAGAAGTATTCTTCCTAAACGTTCTCTTTCATCTTTAGATGTGTTTCGAATATATGAACCTGATTTAACTGTTCCTGAATAGACTCTAAAGAATGTTAGTTTACCGACATAAGGATCAGTCATTACTTTAAATGCTAAAGCACTAAATGGTTCATCATCACTTGGTAATCTTTTTACTTCATTACCTGATGGATCAAACCCGGTGATTGCTTCTACATCAAGTGGTGATGGAAGATAATCAATTACAGCATCTAATACTTTTTTAACACCTTTGTTTTTAAATGATGTTCCACAAACAACTGGGAAGAATTGAACCGATAATACACCTTTTCTAATTGCTTTTTTAATTTGATCAACCGTTATTTCTTCACCTTCTAAGTAAAGCATCATTAACTCATCATCAAATTCAGCGATTGCTTCAATTAATTCAACTCTTAAATCATTAGCTTGATCTAATAAATGATCAGGGATTGGAATTTCTTTAGTTGTTTCATCTTGATTACCGCTATATTCATAAGCTTTTAAGGTAATTAAATCAATAATTCCAGTAAATTCATTTTCAGCACCAATTGGTAATTGAATAGCATTAGCTTTAACTCCTAATCTACGATGAATTGTTTTAATTGCATTTAAGAAGTCAGCTCCAATTTTATCCATTTTATTGACATATACAATTCTAGGAACCATATATTCGGTTGCTTGTCGCCAAACAGTTTCTGTTTGAGGTTCTACCCCTGCTTGAGCATCAATTACAGTTATTGCACCATCTAAGACTCTTAAAGATCTAGATACTTCAACGGTAAAGTCGACGTGTCCTGGGGTATCGATAATATTAACTTGATAATCTTTCCAAAAAGCTGTTGTTGCTGCTGAGGTAATTGTGATTCCTCGTTCTTGTTCTTGGGCCATCCAATCCATTTGGGATGCGCCATCATGAGTTTCACCAACTTTATGGATTTTTCCAGTGTGATATAAGATTCGTTCTGTCGTTGTTGTTTTACCAGCATCAATGTGGGCCATGACACCTATATTACGAACCTTTTCTAGTGGATATTGACGTGGCATAAATTACTCCTTCTACCAGCGATAATGAGCAAATGCTTTGTTAGCTTCTGCCATACGATGAACGTCTTCTCGTTTTTTAACTGCTGCACCTGTTCCCGATGCTGCGTCCATTATTTCATTTGCTAGTTTATCTACCATTGTTTTTTCATGACGTAATTTTGCATATTGTACTAACCATCTTAAAGCTAAAGCTTGTCTTCTTTCCGGACGAACTTCAACAGGAATTTGGTAGTTTTGACCACCAATTCTTCTTGATCTAACTTCTAAGATAGGTGATACATTGTTTAATGCTTCATTAAATACGTCGATTGGTTCACGATTTGTTTTTTCTTTAACGATATCAAGGGCACTATATAAAATCGTTTGTGCTGTTCCTTTTTTACCATCTTCCATAATTTGACTAACAATTCTAGTAATTAGTTTTGAATTATAAATTGGGTCAGGTAAGACATCGCGTTTTGGAATATGTCCTTTACGGGCCATATTATTCACCTCTTCCTTTTATTTATTATTTTTAAATTTTATTTAGGTCTTTTTGCACCATATTTACTACGTGATTGTTTACGATCAGCAACACCAGTAGTATCTAAGGTTCCTCTTACGATATGATATCTAACCCCAGGTAAGTCTTTAACACGACCTCCTCTTACTAAAACAACGGAGTGTTCTTGTAGTGAGTGGCCAACTCCTGGAATATAAGCAGTAACTTCTGTACCATTTGATAATCTAACACGAGCATATTTTCTTAAAGCTGAGTTAGGTTTTCTAGGTGTCATTGTTGTTACCCTTGTACAAACTCCACGTTTTTGTGGGGAAGAATAATCTGAGTATTGTCTTTTAATAGTGTTATATCCATATTGTAATGCTGGAGATTTACTCTTATATTTTTTGCTTGTACGTTTTTTATCAATAAGTTGTTGTATTGTAGGCATATCTTTTCCTTTCTTGAAACACACGTCCAGGTGTTCCATAATGTTATTATTTGCTTAATAAAGCCGTGAAGTTATCTTTATCAACAAATGTTTTTATGTACCTTTTTCATTATATATTTTAATGGAACATTTGTCAAATATAATGTGTTTTTTTAGTTATTATTAGTAGTTTAGTTTCATTCAAAAAAAGAGTGTTTCCACCCTCTTTTTAAATATATATTATCTTTTATTTTTCAACTATCTTAGATTAATATTCAAACTCTTCTTCTTTTTCTTCTTCAGCGGGTCTTTCATAGTGGAAATATTTTTCTGATAATATTCCCGTTCCTGCAGGAATTAATCCACCGATAATGACATTTTCTTTCAGACCGTGAAGTTCATCAGTTTTACCTCTGATTGCTGCATCAGTTAAGATTCTAGCTGTTTCTTGGAATGAGGCAGCTGATAGGAATGAATCAGATCTAAGTGATGATTTAGTTATTCCAAGTAATAATGGTCTACCAACAGCAAGTCGTTTTTTCTCTTTAAACATTTCTGCGTTTGCTTGTCTAAATTGATCAATTGAAATTTCTGTTCCTGGTAGTAAATCAGTATCACCTTCTAAGACTACTTCAACCCCTCTTAGCATTTGTTTAATAATTACTTCAATATGTTTATCAGAAATTTCTACTGCTTGATGACGATATACTTTTTGAACTTCTTCTAAAATATATTTAGTAACTGTTTCTGCGTTGGTTGCTCTTAAGAGCTCTTGAGGGTGAATAGATCCTGGGGATAGTTTTTGGCCAGCAAAAACTTGGTTTCCTTTTCTAACTAAGGTTGATTCGTTTGGTCCTAAAGCGTATTTGTATTCTTTTTCAAATTTATCTACAACCGTAATCGTAATAGTATTTGATCTTCTAGAAACTTCTTTAACTTTACCGTCAACTTCACTAATTGTAGCTTTACCTTTAGGGTTTCTTACTTCAAATAATTCTTGAATTCTTGGAAGACCTTGAGTGATATCAGTTCCAGATGCAACTCCTCCAGTATGGAAAGTTCTCATCGTTAACTGAGTTCCTGGTTCACCAATTGATTGAGCAGCAACTACTCCGATTGCTTCTCCAACTTCAACTCTTTCGTTAGTTGCGAGGTTTAATCCATAGTCTTTGGCACAAACACCGTGTTTAGAATTACATGTAGTTACACTTCTAATAAATACTTCTTCAATCCCAGCATTTACAATTTCATGAGCTAATTCATCGGTTATTAATTCATTGCGTGAAGCAATTACTTCTTTAGTTTTAGGATGGATTATATCAGCCGCAGCATATCTGCCATGAATTCTAAAGCTTAAAGGAACGATATCTTTATTAGATGAGTCTTTTATCGCTTTAATTAAAACTCCTCTAGTTGTACCACAGTCTTCTTCTGAAATAATTACATCTTGAGAAACGTCAACTAATCTTCTAGTTAAATATCCTGATTCAGCAGTTTTTAAAGCTGTATCAGTTGAACCTTTTCTAGCTCCGTGAGTAGAAATAAAGAATTCGGCCACAGATAATCCTTCTCTAAATGATGATTGAACTGGTACTTCAATGGTTTCACCTTTAGGGTTATTCATTAAACCTCTCATGCCAATTAATTGGGAGAAGTTGGTTTTATTCCCTCTAGCGCCAGAGTCAAACATCATATATAAATTATTATCTTTATCAAATTCACTAATTAAGCCACTTTCAATTTCATCATAGGTTTCACTCCAAACACTAATTACGCGGTTACGACGCTCTGACTCTGTTAAAGCACCGTATTCGAAATATTCTTCGATTTCTTCAATTTGAGTTTGAGCTTCTTTAATTAATCCTTCTTTAGCAGAATAAACATTAATATCATCAAATGAAACAGTTATTCCTGATAGTGTTGAGTATTTAAATCCTAGATTTTTTAGTTTATCTAACATTCTTGATGTTTCTGAGATGTGTAATTGTTTAAATACTTGAGCAATTATTTTAGATAAAAATCTTTTCGGAAAAGGATTGGGATTAGGAATATCATTTATTTTATCTTTTGGATTAATCCCTTTTTCAATAAAGTAAATATCGGGTGTTTGTTCTTCTAGGTTATAATCTGTCGGTTCATTTAAGTAAGGGAAGTTAGGAGGTAGAATTTCATTAAAAATAAGTTTTCCTAATGTAGTTACTAAATATTTATGATTTTGTTCTTCAGTGAAAGTATCTTTTACTTCAGATGGTTTTAATAAGATTCTTGTATGAAGATGGATTTCTTTTAAATCATGAGCTTTTTTAACTTCTTCAATTGATGAAAATATTTTACCTTCATTACGATGGTTATATAAATGTTCTTTTTTCTTAACTTCATCTTTTATATCTTGGTTTAATTTCTTTTCGATTGTTAAGTAGTAATTACCTAAAACCATATCTTGAGATGGGGTTACAACTGGTTGACCATCTTTAGGGTTTAAGATATTGTTAGAAGCTAACATTAATAATCTGGCTTCAGCTTGTGCTTCCGCCGAAAGTGGGACGTGAACCGCCATTTGGTCACCGTCAAAGTCAGCATTAAATGCTGGGGTGACTAGCGGATGAAGTCTAATGGCTTTTCCATCAATTAATTTTGGTTCAAATGCTTGGATCCCTAGTCTATGTAAAGTAGGAGCACGGTTTAGTAAAACTGGATGTTCTTTAATAACGATATCTAAAGCTGCCCAAGTATCCGCATCTCTTCTTTCAAATTTTTGGGTTGCATTTTTTCTTTTTTCAATATTAAATGTTTTTTGGAGTTCTCTTAAGACAAATGGTTTGAATAACGTTAAAGCCATCTCTCTAGGAATTCCACATTGATACATTTCTAAATCTGGTCCCACAATAATAACTGAACGACCAGAAAAATCAACTCTTTTTCCTAGTAAATTTTGACGGAAACGACCTTGTTTACCACGCAGTAAATCAGATAATGATTTTAAATCACGTCTTCTGTCACCCGTAGCTTTTCGACCACTTTTTGAGTTGTCAAATAATGAATCAACGGCTTCTTGAAGCATTCTTTTTTCGTTTTTAATAATTAATCTTGGGGCTCTAACTTCAATTTGTTTTTTAAGACGATTATTACGGTTTAAAATAACGCGATATAAATCGTTTAAGTCTGTTGTTGCAAACCTTCCACCATCAAGTGGGACCATTGGTCTTAAATCTGGTGGAATAACAGGAATTACATCCATCACCATCCATTCAGGTTTATTATCTGAATAATTAAAAGCTTCAACAACTTCTAAACGTTTTATATAACGTTCACGCATTTGTTTAGAAGCAGTTCTAATTTTTTGGCGTAATCTAAAGGTTTCTTTTTTAAGATCTAAATCTTGAAGAAGTTTTTTGATTGCTTCTGCCCCTGTCAAAGCAACAAATCTTGAACCATATTCTTCAACTAATAAAGAATAATCTTGTTCAGATAAAATTTGTTTAGTTTTAAGCGGGGTATTAACTCCCGGGTCAATAACAATATATGATGCATGATAAACTACTTCTTCTAATTGTTTAGCTTTAATTCCTAATAGAGTAGCTAATCTACTTGGAGAGTTTTTTAAATACCAAGTATGAACAACTGGAGCTTCTAAATTAATATGCCCCATTCTTTCACGTCTTACTTTTGATTCCGTAATTTCAATGCCACATTTAGGACATATTTGCCCTTTATTTGTTTGTTGTTTTTTACCACAAGCACATTGATAATCTCTTGTCGGTCCAAAGATTCTTTCATCAAATAAACCATCTTTTTCTGGTTTTCCGGTTCGGTAGTTAATTGTTTCATGGTTTTTAACTTCACCATAAGACCAAGCTCTAATTTCATCAGGTGATGCTAATCTTATTTTAAAGTGAGAATAAGTTTTTGAACCATATCCTTTTCTTGTTTCAGGAATAATAGTTTTAAGACGATCTTCAATATCTACTTCATCTTGTTCTTCTTGAGTTTTAACTCCTGGTTCAACGATATCATGACCATATTCAGTTAGAAATTCATTTATTTCAGCTAATAGAATCGGATCAGGAATAATATTAAATAATTGTTCTTTATCAAATAAGACTAATTCCTCTAAAGTTTTAATATTAGATGTTTCTAGGATTTCAACTAAATCGTTGGATAACGATAAATTATCTACATCAGTTGGTAAGTTGTATTTGATTAAAGTAGGTAATACTTCTTCAAAAGATTCAGCTAATAAAGCTTTAATTTCTTTTAAATTAAATGTATTAAAATCATCTAAACGATCAATACCAGCAAGTTTTAAATGTTCTAAGGCTTTATCTGATAACTTTAAAAATTCAACTTGTAAAGCTAATCTATTTTTATTCGACATTATCTAAAACCTCCTTTAGGTTTGCTTGGGAAAACCAAGCTCTTATTAGCTACGTTTTCACCAGTCTTAATGTTTACTAATTCAGCATAAAGACCTAGTGCTTGTAACTCTTTAGTTAAAACTCTAAATGATTCAGGAATCGATGGTTTTGGAATTGGTTTTCCTTGAGAAATAGCACTATAAACATTATTTCTTCCAATCATATCATCCGATTTAATTGTGAGTAGTTCTTGTAGAGTATGAGCGGCACCATATGCATATAAAGCCCATACTTCCATCTCACCAAATCTTTGTCCGCCATTTTGAGCTTTACCACCCATTGGTTGTTGAGTAACTATTGTATAAGGTCCAACACTTCTAGCATGAAGTTTATCATCAACCATATGTGCTAGTTTTAACATATACATAAC
This sequence comes from Acholeplasmataceae bacterium, assembly GCA_041656835.1. Classification (GTDB taxonomy): domain Bacteria; phylum Bacillota_I; class Bacilli_A; order Acholeplasmatales; family Acholeplasmataceae; genus Acholeplasma. The sequence continues at coordinate 37,777 of JBBACV010000003.1, forward strand.
CCCATATGAAATACGGGATTCATATTTTTCACCAGTCCGACCATCATATAAATATGTTTTACCATCTGGTTCAACATTAGCATCTTTCATAATTTCACGAAGTTCTTTATCATCAACTCCATCAAAAACAGGAGTAGCTATTTTAATACCTAAGTTTTTTGCAGCTAATCCCAAATGAATTTCTAAAATTTGTCCTAAGTTCATTCTTGAAGGAACTCCTAATGGATTAAGTAAAATATCCACAGGGGTACCATCAGCTAAGTAAGGCATATCTTCTTTTGGTAATATTTTAGAGATAACTCCTTTATTACCGTGACGACCTGCCATTTTATCCCCTTCACTAATTTTACGTTTTTGCGCAACATATACTTTGATTTGTTCATTAACAAGTGGTGGCAATTTATCGCCATTAGCTTTACTAAAGTATTGAACCGATTGGACAATTCCCCCACCACCGTGAGGAACTCTTAATGAAGAGTCACGATAATCTTTTGATTTATCTCCTAAAACAGCAAAGATTAAACGATCTGTTGGTGTTGGCTCTAATGCTCCTTTTGGCGTAATTTTTCCAACTAAAATATCGCCTTCTTTAACTTCTGTTCCCGGAACGATAATTCCTCTATCATCCAAATAACGAAGGGAATCTTGACTAGCATAAGGAATTTCTCTAGTAATAATTTCTTTATTACCGGCTTGTTTTAAATCTCTTGTTTCGGCTTCATATTCATCGATATGAATCGAAGTATAAACATCATCTTTAACCAATTCTTCACTCATAACAATCGCATCTTCATAGTTATAACCTTCCCAGGTCATAAAAGCCACTGTTACGTTTCTTCCAAGAGCTAATTCACCATTATTAGTTGCAGGGCCATCAGCAATTACATCACCTTTTTCAACATATTCACCATATACAACTAAAGGTTTTTGTAAAATTAAAGTATCTTGGTTTGAACGTTTAAAGTTTGTTAGGAAATATACATCATGATCTCCTAAATTTAAATCATATAATTTTTTAGCTAATTCTAAATTAAATTCCATCTCCGGTTTATAAACAAAACGGCTTCCATGTTTAAGAGATTCTAAAGGTTTTCTAACGACAACAATTTTGCTGGCATCTACATAAGTAACAAATCCATCACCTTTTGAAACAATTGTGACACCTGAATCTTTCGCGGCACGGTATTCAATTCCCGTTCCAACAATTGGAGATTCTGGTTTAAGTAATGGCACAGCTTGACGTTGCATATTCGCACCCATTAAGGCGCGTGATGCATCATCATGTTCTAAGAAAGGAATTGAAGCAGTTGCCACCGAAACTAATTGACGAGGACTAACGTCCATATATGTTATTAAATTACGGTCATAAATAGCAGTCTCACCGTAAGATCTTGCAATAATTCGATTTTCTTTAAAAATACCCTTTTCATCAACCGGTGTTGCTGCAGATGCAATATATTCTTCTCTTTCTTCATCAGCAGTTAAATAAACAAAATCATTTGTTACAACAGTTTCATTTTTATCATTTTGTAGTACTTTTAAAAACGGCGTCATAATAAATCCATATTTATCAACTTTAGCATAAGTTGTTAAAGATGAAATCAATCCAATTGATGGTCCTTCTGGAGTTTCAATTGGACAAAGTCTTCCATAGTGAGAGTTATGAACGTCCCTAACTTCAACGCCCGCTCTATCTCTTTTAATTCCACCAGGTCCTAACGCCGAAATTCTTCTTTTTTGAGTTAGTTCGGCTAATGGATTAATTTGATCCATAAATTGAGATAATTGAGAAGACCCAAAAAAGTTTCTAATTGTTGATGCAAGTGGCATCATATTCATAATATTAGCAGGAGTTGCATCAGCAAATGTTGTTACTGACATTTTATCTTTAATAGATTTTTCAGCTTTAGCTAAACCAATTCTAAATTGGTTTTTTAATAATTCACCAATCAATCTAACCCGGCGATTACCAAGATGGTCAATATCATCTGTTTGGCCAACGCCTTCGTAAAGGTTTAAATAATAAGAAATTGCTGCAATAATATCTGATGTTACCACATATTTCTTATCTTCACTTTGGTTTGAACCAACTAATCTAATTGGATTAGATTTTTGATTATTTTCATCATAAATATAAACATTTAAAACTTCGACGAAAACACCTTTTCTTGTTTCTTCTTTTAAATAAACATCTTCAGATAAAAAGTACTTAACAACTTTATTATCTAAACTAGCACGATGTTTACGTAGTAAAGTAATTTTCTCTGGAGTAATTTCTTCGTTTTTACGAATTAATATTTCTTGGGTTCTTAAATCATGAATGTTTTCTTTAGCATATAATTTATTACCACCATCAGGTAGGTAAGTAGCTAAAATTTCATCACCCATTTCATTTTCAATATTATTTTCTTTTGTGATTACTTCTTTTAATAAAATATGTCTTACTTTAGCTATTTCATTAATAACTTTACGATTTAAAAAAGTATCTTTTTCAAATAAAACTTCACCGTTTTCATCATATAAATTTTCATTAAGATAAGTATTTAATGCTCTTGATAAAACATCTAATTTCTTATTGTATTTAAAACGGCCTACTGAAGCCAAATCATATCTTCGGCGATCAAAGAAACGATTACGTAAGTGGTCTCTCGCAGCTTCGGCTGGAACAATTTCTCCTTGACGTAATTTTGAATATAATTCAATCACCGCATCATTTGAATTTTTAGTGTCATCACGATCAAAGGTGTTATTAATTAAAGTGTTTTTTCCAAAAGTATTTTCAATTTCAACTTTAGTCTGAAAACCTAAAGCTCTAATTAATGTTGTTAAAGGAATTTTTTTAGAGCGATCAATTTTAACATATAAAATTTCTTTAGCACCTTGTTCTAGTTCAATCCATGCCCCACGAGTTGGCATCATTTGACCGGCATACTTAATTTTATTTAATTTTTCATCATATTCAGAAGTAAAATAAACGCCACTTGAGCGTACGATTTGTGAGACTACAACCCTCTCAGAACCATTAATAATAAATGTTCCTGATGGAGTCATCATTGGTAAGTCTGACATTAATACTTTAGTTTGTCTAACCTCACCAGTTATTACGTTTTCTAATTTTACTTCTGCAAATAATTGTTTCGAATAATCAACATCTCTTAGTTTAGCTTCTTCGATTGATTGTTTAGCTTCTGATAAAAAACATTTTTCAAAATGTAGTTTTAAGTCCCCGCTATGACCTTCAATTGGAGAAATATCTCTTAATAGTTCATTAATACCAGTTTCAATAAATTGATCAAACGAACTGGTTTGAACTTCAATTAAATTGGGTAATTCAACTTCATATAACATCCTCGAGTAATTTCTACGTTCAGCTTTTTTACCGTATTTCACAGTTTTATAACCCATTTATTCACGCTCCTATCATTTTTTTAGGGTGTTTTATTAATACCATTTTTTTTATATGTTTAGATATATAAAAAGTTTTCCATGCAATTTTTCATTTTACCATACAATTTTAACGTTTGTCAATATAGTACCATTTTATTACTTAATTGCTTTTACGATATAATATCCATTTTTTTTATTTACAATAACAACTTCACTATAAATTGTTGTTAAAAAAGAATAAGTTGTTTTGGCTCCTTGAGCTTTTCTAATAACAATCCATAATGATCCATCTTTATTTAAATGTTTATAAGCATCTTCATAAAGTTTATAAGTAATTTTTTTTCCTGCCCTAATCGGGGGATTAGAAATAACAACATCAAATTTATCTTCAATATTTTCAAATAAATTTGATTCAATAATATTTACTAAAACTTTATTTTGATTGGCATTAGTTTTTGCTAAAGTTAATGCTCTTTTATTAACATCAGATAAAGTAATTCTAAGATTAGGATAATTATCTTTTAAAATAATTCCCATTATTCCAATTCCAGATCCTAAATCTAATAATGATTTTTCATTAGTTATTTGAATTGTATTTAATAATAGGTTAGTACCAAAATCAATTTTATTTTTACTAAAAACTCCTTGATTACTCAAAAATTCATATCTCTTATTAAAGATATAAACTTTGAAATTTATTGGTTTATCTTTGATATTGTTATTAGTAAAATAATGGTCCATATCTTAATCCTTTATACCGCAAAAAACCTAAGGTAACATTCCTTAGGTTTTAATTACGGTAATTGTTAGAAAACTTAAGCAAGTTCGACAGTTGCACCAGCAGCTTCGAAATCAGCTTTAATTTTTTCAGCTTCGTCTTTATTAACGTTTTCTTTAATAACGGCATCTGCGGTTTCAACTAACTTTTTAGCATCTACTAAACCTAATCCAGTAGTTGCTCTTGCAACCTTAATAACTTCGATTTTCTTATCACCGAATGATTTTAAGATTACATTAAATTCTGTTTTTTCTTCTGCTTCATCAGCTGCTCCTTGAGGACCTGCTGCAACCGCAACTGCTGATGGATCAATTCCGAATTCTTCTTTTAAACCATCAACTAATTCTTTAATTTCTAATAAAGACATTTCTTTTAAAGCTTCTACAAAAGCTTCTTTAGTTAATTTAGCCATGTTTATCTCCTTTTAATTATTCTTGGGCTTCGGCTAGCATATTTAAGCCGATTGCAATTTGTTGCACTGGCATTAATAATCCAGCTGTTAATTGAGTTAATAATGTTTCTCTATTTGGTAAGCTTGCAATTTCAATAATTGTTTCTTTGGGAACAACTTTTCCTTCAATGATTCCTGAATTAATTGAAACAATTTTATTTTGTTTCGCAAAATCAGAAAGTATTTTAGCAGGATCAACTATTTTATCATTAGAAATAATTACTGCTAAAGGTCCTGTTAAAGATTCGACAATATCACCATACCCTGCCTTTTGGGCAGCTCTTTTGGTAATATTGTTTTTATAAACTTTAACATTTATACCTTCTTTATGTAAGCTTGTTCTAAGTTCGGTGAATTTTTCAACGGTTAAACCTTTGTATTCAAAAGTAATAACTGTTAACGCTTCACTAAACTTAGCCGCTAGAGATTCAACTTCACTCGCTTTTTTCTTAATACTTACGCGTTCCATGTTTTCTCCTTTTATTTTCTTTATAAAAAGAAAATCTCTTATTTTGCCAAAGACATAACAAGAGATAATAAGTTCCAGTTTTATTACACCTCGGTAGCAAATTAAGATCATTGATCAGCTACTGTCTTTGGTTATTAATTTTTTTATTTGATAATTAAATCTTCCGCTACCGGAACTCCAGGTCCCATTGTAGTAGAGATTGTAATTGATTTAACATACGTTCCTTTAACCGATGCCGGTCTTAGTGATACTAATTGTTGGTAAAGGGTTAATAAGTTTTCGTGAAGTTTTTTATCGTCAAATGATACTTTTCCGATTGGGGCGTGAATGTTACCGACTTTATCATTTCGGTATTCAATTTTACCCGCTTTAAATTCTTCAACTGTTTTTTTAATTTCGGTAGTTACTGTTCCGGTTCTTGGGTTAGGCATTAATCCTTTGGGCCCTAAAACTCTTCCTAGTCTACCTAATTTTGGCATCATTTCTGGGGTTGCGATTAAAACATCAAAGTCTAACCAACCACCATTTATTTTTTCTAGTAATTCTGCTTCTCCAGCAAAATCTGCACCTGCTTCTAAAGCTTCTTTAGCTAAATCAGTTGGTGCCATTACGACAACTCTAACACTTTTACCGGTACCATGAGGTAAGCTTATTGCTCCTCTGATATTTTGATCAGCTTTTTTAGGATCAACATTTAATCTAATCGCAACCTCAACGGTTGAATCAAATTTAGTTGTTGTAGTTTTTTTAGCTAATTTAATTGCGTCAAGTCCAGAGTATCTAACTGATTTATCTACAAGCTTAAAAGCTTCTAGGTATTTCTTTCCTCTTTTCATATTTCCTCCTAAATGTGGTATAACGGGATTTCCTCCCACAATTTAGAATAACTTCTAAATTAATCTGTAACAGTAATGCCCATTTGTCTAGCGGTTCCTTCAATTATTTTAACCGCTTGGTCTAAATCATAAGCATTTAAATCTGGCATTTTTGTTTTTGCTATTTCTTCAACTTGAGCTTTTGTAACCGTTCCAACTTTTTCTTTTAAAGGGTTTGAAGCACCTTTATCTATTTTAGCGGCTTTCTTTAAGAAATCCGAAGCTGGTGGTGTTTTTGTTATAATCGAAAAGCTTCTATCATCATGAACATTAATAACAACCGGTACAATATAACCGATCATGTTTTGGGTCATGTCGTTAAATCTTTTAACAAATTCCGGAATATTAATTTGCGCTTGCCCTAATGCTGGACCAACAGGTGGCGCAGGTGTTGCTTTTCCACCTGGAATTTGTAATTTAACTTGTCTGACAATCTTTTTTGCCATTAACACATCCTCCTTCATATATAATAAGTATGTGGTTCGATATAATCTCCCACTATGGTGTGTTTACACGCTTAATAATTATATCATCTATGAATATAGGTGTCAACGATAATTTACTTTAAGTTTTTTTTACATAAATTAAGGAAAGAAGGTATTAAAATAATGGATTACCACAATCAAAATACTATGCATTTTACTCACTTATCAATTAGAGTAAAAGATATTAATAAGATGCTAGATTTTTATCAAAACGTTTTAGGTTTTTCTTTAAATAAAGTTATTGGAAATAAGTATTATCTAGGAACTAAAAAGAATAGTTTCCTAACATTAATTCATAATCCTAATCTAAAATTAAAATCAAATGATTCACTTTATCATGTTGCCTATTTACTTCCTAATAGAAACTATTTAGGCCAATTTTTATTTTCTTTAATTAAAAAGAATATAAAAATTGGTGGTTCTAATCATGGTTTTAGTGAAGCATTATATTTTAATGATCCTGAGGGTAATGGAATTGAAGTTTATAGCGATCTTATAGGTTTTGATATTAAAGGAGAAACCCCTCTTTTTACCCAAAGACTTGATTATGAAGATTTATTATTACATAAAATTAAAGATGATTTTAAAGTTATCCCCAATGACACTAATATAGGTCATCTTCATCTTCATGTTAAAAACTTAGAAAAAGCGACTGATTTTTATCACCATATTTTAGGCTTTGATATTATTTTTAATTGGAATGAACAAGCAATCTTTTTAAGTAACAACAATTATCATCATCACATCGCCTACAATATCTGGGATGATTTTTTAATTGACACTAAAAATTATACCGGATTAGAATCTCTTACCTTAAATATTCCAAAATATTTATCTCAACAAATTTTAAATTCTATTAAAGAAAAGAATCTTACTTTAAAAGAAGAAAAAAACATCCCTTATATAAGAGATGTTAATAACATTAAAATATTTTTAATTTTTAACGAGTAATCGTTATAAATCCTACGTAAATATTTTTAATTTCTTTCTTTTCAAATTGATATGTTATTATCAAATTTTTCCTTTTAGGATTCATATTATAAACCTTATAAAGATAATTCGCTTTAATAATTAGTAATCCACTTTCATAACTATAATCATCTTCCGTTATATCATGACCATTTAATTGAACAAAATCAGCATCTTGTTCATCAAAATAAATATATAAGTCATCATAAAGGTTTGTTTGATGCATTTTAGCGAATAAGTAAGGTTTTTCTTCTTCGCTAAACTTTAAAGTTATATAGTGGTCTCCTAAATTAGTTACTAATTTAAATTCATAACTTAAGGTTTTAAGATTATCATCATCTTTTATTAAAGATAATATATATTTAGAATTTAAATAAATAGAATTTTCAAAAATCATTAAATTGTTTCCGTCAATTTTAATTTCATTATTGTCATCGATTAAATAAAACTCATAATAATTAAGGTTG